>CAKUWM010000326.1 GCA_934699305.1 uncultured Saprospiraceae bacterium
CTGCCAGATCCAGCCATCGATCATCTTTATCTATTTCATACGCCGACAAAAGACCACCAAGAACAACATGAACTACTTCAGCATGATTGACTACCATGTCTTTATCAAAGTTCAAACGACTTAAAATCAGCTCCTTACACTCCTCAGCTTCTTCATTCAGACCCATCATTTTCAAAGTTGAATATGCTGACAGAGGTGTATAAAGCAATGATTCTGCATAATAATCCTTGGGCATCAATGACAAAGGCCTTACCTCATCATGTCCCCAGGCAAATTTTTTATAGGTATTCCACGATTGAACCATCTGCGCCTTGACATCAGCTGACATTGAGTCTTTATTGATATCTCTTACCGGTATATGGAAGGGCTTTGATCCTTTTAGAGTAACTTTACAAGAATACACAAATGGAATCAATAAGGCCAAGCCCATTATTTTTATAAACCCAATAAACTTAGTATCCAAAATGACGTTTATCATGAAATTCTTTAATTAGAAGTCCGAAGTTGAGAAAATTTTTACTTAATTTGGGCTGTCAAAACAAATATATTTTGAAGCACATTGTATTTATTTCATTTTTAACGTGTTTTAGTTTTACTTTATTAGCACAACAATTTCAACCTACTCCATCCAATCAAATTTTTCTCGACATAAAGAAATTAAATGTCCTGGGCAATGCGATGTATTTAGCTGCTCACCCGGACGATGAGAACACCAGGTTGATTTCTTATTTTACGCATGAGAAAAATTTCAAAACAACATACCTTTCATTGACCAGAGGAGATGGCGGACAGAATCTGATAGGTACACAGCTTGGAGCTTCTCTTGGTGTGCTAAGGACGCTTGAACTATTGCAAGCCCGTTCTGTTGACGGGGGCAATCAATGGTTTACCCGCGCCAATGATTTCGGCTTTAGCAAACATCCGGATGAGACCTTAACCTTTTGGAAGGAGGATGAAATATTGAAAGATATTGTTCATGCCATCCGCAAATTCAAACCGGATTTTATCGTCAACAGATTCAGCACCAAAAACCCGGGCGAGACGCATGGACACCACAGTGCATCGGCTTTGCTTGCCGATAAAGCTATTGTCTTAGCCGCTGACCCGGCCTATAAAATATCCGGCTCACCCTATCCTGCCTGGCAGGTGAGCAATATGTTTTTCAATACTTCCTATTTTTTTTACAAGTCCCAGGAAGAATTTGATAAAGCCGATAAAAGTGAATTATACAAAGTAGATTGTGGGCTTTTTTATCCGCTTTTGGGCATATCTAATGGTGAGATAGCCGCTAAAAGCCGTAGCATGCACCGTTGTCAGGGCTTTGGTAGCGCATATTCAAGGGGAAGCAGTATGGAATACTTAGAATTGCTCAGCGGTCAAGCTCCCAAAGATAAGACCAGACCATTTGATGATGTAAATACAGGTTGGTCGAGAATCGAAGGGGGACAAATAATCGGACAACTGTTAGAAAATATTATTCGTAATTACGATTTTAATAATCCGTCAAAGTCTTTACCTCATTTGATTGAAATCGCTAAATTGATTCAAAAGATTCAAGATCCATTTTGGAGAGAAATTAAATCCGCAGATATTAATTCAATTATTCTCGATTGTATGGGTTTCTACTCTGAAGCCGTAACCAACCAAAAGACAGTATGTCCTGGAGATTCCATTGCTGTCAACATGGAATATGTAGTAAGATCTGAGGTACCATTTCAATTGGAACAAATCTCTTTATTAGGCAACAACCTGGCTTCTTCTGTCAAAGATATTCTTTACAATAAGTCTATGAAGGAGACCTTTAAAGTTAAAATCGCCGCTTCGACCCAATTAACTTCACCATATTGGCTTCAGGGTAAATTCTCTCCTATGATGTATGAAGTGCATAATCGTGACATAATCGGCAGACCGGAGAATATATATCCACTTACAGGAACTCTCAAATTGAAAATTTATGATTATGACCTTACACTTCCAATCCATATTTTATACAAAGATGTAGATCCCGCCTTCGGTCAAAGGTATGGTGAAGTTCAGGTTGTCCCACCTGTCGCCATTAATATGAAAGATAATGCCATCATTGCAATTCGGGATGGTGAAACACAAATTCATTGTACAGTATTTGGGTTTAAGCCCGATGTATCAGGTCAGTTAAAGCTCAACTTACCCAAGGGATGGAAGTCTAATCCGGAATCCTATTCAGTCAACCTGAAACTAAAAGGTGAGTTGAAGGAATCGACTCAATAGGCGCACAACTATACAGTGAAGGCATTCTATACAATAGAGGCTTTCAAGAAATCAAATACGAACACGTCCCTTACCGGATTATTAATATAAATAATAAAATTCCAATGTCAGTTGTTACGCCGGTACACAGCAAGGACTTGATTGGTTATATCGAAGGTGCAGGCGATCTGGTATTCCAATCCTTACGTTCTACAGGATATAATATAGAGTTGATATCTCCGGAACAATGCGATCTCGAACACTTTAAGAAGTATAAATCAATTCTCGTAGGTATCAGAGCATTCAATGTATTGGATCATGCCGATATTTTGAATAAAAATCTCAATGAATATGCGGCCTCCGGCGGACGCGTAATCGTCCAATACAATACCAATAGAGGTCTAAATGTTAAAAATATTGGACCTTACGACCTAAGCCTCGGAAGGTCAAGGGTTACGGATGAACACGCTGAAGTAAAAATACTCCAACCCAATCATCCGATATTTAATAATCCCAATAAAATTACGGAAAAAGACTTCGACTATTGGGTTCAGGAAAGAGGGTTGTATTTCGCTGACAAATACAGTGAACAATATCAACCTATGCTGGAAATGAAGGACAAAGGAGAGCCCAATCATTTGGGAAGCTTGATATATGCCGACTATGGCAAAGGTTCGTATATATACACCGGGCTGGTATTTTACAGAGAATTACCGGCAGGTATCCCGGGAGCATACCGATTGATAGAAAATTTATTGTACAGTAAGCCCAAATAGCACTCTTAATGGATGAAGAAAAAAAGTGGCGCAAAGCATATTGGATGGTAATCCTTATCATGATTTTAACATTAATTCTTTTCAGGTTGATTCAAATTAAATACAATCATATATGAAGGAATTAGATTGGGTTATATTAATAGCGACACTTTTGTTTATCACCATATATGGTATAGCGAAGAATTTAAAGAATCAGACTTCAGAATCTTATGTCGTCGGCAATAGGGACATGAAATGGTATGCGATATGCATCTCCATCATGACGACACAAGCGAGTGCAGTGACCTTTATATCCACACCCGGTCAGGGATTTGTGGACGGGATGCGATTTGTTCAATTTTATTTTGGATTACCCCTGGCGATGATCGTGTTGTCCGTATTTTTTGTACCACTTTATTATAAAATGAGAGTACAGACAGCTTACCAG
>CAKUWM010000327.1 GCA_934699305.1 uncultured Saprospiraceae bacterium
GACATTACCTCTATATCGGTTGGAATAATTATAAGGATTATTCTCATAGTTAGCAAATTCCCATGCACGAGAAGGAGAAAATCGACCAACTCCATTTGTATAACCAAAGCCTGCTTGGACATCAATGGTTTTAGAAATTCTAAAATCCAACTTACCGTTCAAATCTAAATTTTTACTTTGATTATTTATTCCTATTTTGGAAGCATAGGTATTTTGAGATAAGTTAAATTCACCGGCAGAATAAACGCCCGCTGCTCCAATATTTCTAACCGGATTAGCTTCTAATTCTTTGATTCTATCCGCATTCATATACTGAATCGGATCATAGGTGGGACTTGGGTCTTTTGAACCGATATACCTTGCACCAATTCTAAATCCAATCAAAGGTTGATTGTTCTTGTCTTTTAAAATTGGACCGGAAGTAGAAACATTAAATTCTGACCGCTCATAAGGATCTAAAAACTTAGAAGTTTCCGCATCCGCATAGACACTATAGTAGCTACTTGGACCTTTGGTCGTTGCAACAATCAATCCTCCGGTTACGTCACCATATTGGGCCTCTAATCCACCGGTAATAACTTGAAGTTGCTCAATCTCGTTTGGTGGAAGATAAGCGCCGGCAACCCTGATACCATCAATATAGTAATTGGTTGAACCGGTCCGGCTACCTCTGATAGAAATAGCTCCTCCATTTGAACTAGAAACACCTCCTGACGCCGCTGCAAGAGCCTGAATGTTCTTTACCGGTGCCTTGGCAATCTGTTCCTGTGTCATCACTGTTCCTTGCGTAGTATTATCCTGTTCAATTAACGGGTTTTTATACGCCTTTATGACAACATCCTGCAACAAAGTAGTTTCGGTATCTAACTTAGTAACCGCCATTTTATTAGCTTTACCGTTAAACACCTGAACATCTGTCATTAGGACAGCTCCATAACCGGTATAGGTAATATTGACATCATACGTTCCGGGTGTAACAGAACTAAAATAAAAGTTTCCATACTCATCCGTGATAGTTCCATCAGTCTGCACACCATTTCTCTTTAAAACCACGGTTGCTCCAATGATTACTTCACCTGATTCGTTATCTACAATTTTTCCGGACAAACTCGTCTGAGCTTCACTAAGAATGGAAAAACTAAATAAAAAAGCAAAAAGTAAAAGAATTCTGCTCATATCAAGTTATTTATCAAATTAAGTTTTAAGTGTTGCAATAGTAACAAAATTTTAAGATATGAAACCATAAATTCAAAAATTTTAGTTTGTTAAATCTCCAAGTTTGTACTTATTTAATAGTTATTATTTCAGAAACATTTGAATATCAATTGTTAACAATTTATTATTTAATGCTATAAAATTGAATAATTTTTTCGACTAAAAGTGTTGAAATTTTTTCTTTTGATTCAAAAGTCCATCCTGCCACATGAGGAGTCATGATAACATTCTCCTGTTCAGACAAAAAAGTCATTTGTTGCTGCTCCCTCAGATTATATGTTTCTGCCTTTTCATTTGGAAACACATCAAAGCAACAACCGCCAATGTGGCCTGAAACCAAATTTTCAATTACATCATCCATGCGTACTAATTTACCACGTGCGGCATTGATTATTATAACACCTTTTTTCATTTGCCTTATCAAATCCACATTAATCATTGATTCTGTCTCATTTGTCAAGGGTAAATTAAAGCTAATAATTTCACTTTCCTTCAGAATCTCTTCCATGGTAGTTGGAATAATTTCTGCTTGTCCCAATCTTTTTGCGTTAACCTCTTTATATTTATCATATACCATTATCCGAACATCAAAACATGACAAAACGCCCGCTAAGGCCGGGCCGGTGTGTCCAAAGCCAATGATTCCAATAGTTTTCCCGGACAATTGTGTCCCTCTGACTGCCTCCCGATTCCATTGTGCGTTTTTAACTTGATTGGTTCCTAATATTACCTTATTTAACAAGGTCAACAAGAGTGCCAGAGAATGTTCCGCGACTGCCTGCGCATTGCCCTCTGGCGTACTAATTACCTGAATATCATTAAATTTTGCATAGTCCAAATCAATAATATCTAATCCTGAACCCATCCGTCCAATAAATTCTAATTTTTTTCCTTTTTGAATTCGGGTCTGATCCATTTTAACGCGTGTATTAAGGATAATACCTTCATAATCAAACAATATATGGTCAACCTCTTGAAGTGGCATACCCGGATGGTAATCGACTTGAAATCCATATTGTTGCAACCCTTCGACCAGATACGGATGGCAGTCATCAGTTATTAAAATCTTTTTCATAAATGCAAATGTAATTCAAACACTTACAAAATCTAATTCTAATTACATAGTTTTGCGGCAGTTATAGAAAATGATATTAAATTCCCAAAAAGACAATTATATCTATGGACATAGTAAAGTATCGCATTTCAATACTTTTAATTTTATTTATTTCATTTTCTTTCTGCATAACGAGTTGTAAGAAAGACTATACTGACGATAGTTTTCCTAGAAATGTTGACGTTTATTTAAGATATTTAGCAGATGGCAACCAATTCAGTGGAATGTGCAAAGTTACATTTGCTGACACATTAGCTATTGGAGAGCCAGATACGGCCAATTATGCGATAACAATTAACAATAAAGATCTCAAGCAAATCGTAGTAGGTAACGGAATAAAAAACTATACATTTCAAACAAAAACGCCATTTGCCCATAAGTTTGAAATTAAAATGAGAGAGCCTAATGGTGAAATTTTGTCAAAGATGACCAGGATGAACTCCATAGACAGTATTTTAGTTGATTCTGAAGTGTCCATGTCAAAAGGCATGGATATACAATATTTTGGTCAGGAACTAAGTGCCAATGAATCCATCATAGTCATGTTGATCTCGTCTGACGACAAATCAACGTCCACGACTGTTCAAGGGCCCGCCTCTAGCAATACGATTCATCTGAAAGCCGAGGATCTGCAATTGTTACCCAAAGGCATGACTAATTTATATTTAATCAGAACTTTTAATGACGAAGAGGTAAATGGTAAGATGCACTTTGTCATCCGGAATGAATATTTCAGTCATAGTAAAAACATCAACTTAATACCTTAATTTTTGTAAAAATTTATCCTTTTTCAAAAGGTAATAAAAAAAATCTATAGAAAAGACCTGCTTGATGGTATTAAACCAATCACTTTCTTGAGATAATTGGCATAATTAAAGAATGGGTTCAGTGATATTAGTGAAAAATTGACCTGACTACAATTTAAAGGCAAAGTATTGTCATTAATATGAATTTGGGTTAAAATGGAATGTGGGTTGAAGTATATTTTAATTTATTACAATAAAAAAAGCCCCTTCATTACGAACGGGGCTTCGGTGGTACCTCCAGGAATCGAACCAGGGACACAAGGATTTTCAGTCCTTTGCTCTACCAACTG
>CAKUWM010000328.1 GCA_934699305.1 uncultured Saprospiraceae bacterium
GCAATATTGCCCGCAAAAAACAATGAGAAAGCCCTAAAAACATTTAAAGACGAATATTTACTCGATTTTATCAATATAGAAAACCCTGATGAAGAAGACGAGCGATTGATAGAAAACGAGATTGTAAGGAATATCAAAAAATTCATTCTTGCCATAGGGAGCGATTTTGCTTTTATGGGAAACCAATACCGGCTAATAGTAGAAGAACAAGAATATTTTATTGACTTACTTTTCTTCAACCGAAAACTTCAATGCTTGGTTGCTTTTGAACTGAAGACAGGCAAATTCAAGCCAGAATATTTAGGAAAAATGAATTTCTATCTTTCTGCGTTGGACGATTTAGTAAAACAATCACACGAAAATCCTTCTATCGGAATTATTCTGTGTAAAGAAAAAAACAATAAAATTGTAGAATACAGTTTTAAGGATTTCAACAAGGCAATGGGAGTGGCTACCTACAAAACCAGTAACGAAATACCCGAAAAATACAAAGAGGCACTGCCCAATGCCGAAAGTTTAAAAAAATTATTGGATTGAGAGAGGTGGTGAGTTTTGAGTGATGAATTATGAGTGAATATAAGGGAGCAATATTGAAATAAAGTTTTGGTTTAGCAATTAGAATTGTGAACTTATAAACATTTGACTACTGAAAAGAAGGAGTTCGTTTTAAGCAAACAACTTTTACGGTCGGGCACTGATGTGGGAGCTTTGGTTCGGGAAGCTCAAAATGCTGAAAGTAAAGCCGACATCATTCATAAATTAGCTATCGCCCAAAAAGAATGTGATGAAAGTATTTACTGGCTTGAACTTTTATTTGAAACCAAGTTTCTGAAAGCTGATGAGCTTAAAGGCATAAAAGCAAATGCCGAAAGTTTATTAAAAATGATACGCTCCGACATCATCACTACCAAAAATAAAATAAAAACCTATAACCCATAACTCATTTGATGTGAAAGAAAAAGATTTAAAACACGGATTACAGCAAACATTCGATTTCTCAAAATCATGTAGTGCTGATTATAAGGGACGTCCCGAGGTATGATTCCTGTCCGCAATTGTCTGATGCGGAAATTGGATTAAGGTCAACTTGGGTTATGACACCACGGATTCCGGTCTGAATCACTTGTTCCGGAAAAAAGGGGAGCAATCGAATCATATTCTCCCATTTCCTAAACTTTTGTTAAATTTTTTTTTGCCTTGTTCTGTATTTACCGAACAAAGCGTACTTTTGTGCAAATTTTTAAAAACCTTGATTGATAAGAAATATATCGACTTGATTGAAGACCTGACTTTATACCACATTGAGGTATTCAGACTGCCCCCCTTGACAGCTAAAGTTTTTGCCTATCTATTGGTCGTTCAGCCCAATGATGGTCTGTCCTTTGCAGAAATGGTGGATATCTTTAAGGTAAGCAAAAGTTCAATTTCCAATAGTTTGAATCAATTGATGCAATTCGGCTATATCATCCAGTATAACAAGGTAGGAGAGCGAAAAAGAAGATATAAAGTAACGTCCCAATACCTTGAAATCAGACTTAGAAAAATCAAGGAAAACTTGTTGAGAGAAAAATATCTGACGGATAAAATAATCCATTGTGATTGTGGAAAAGAAAATGTTTCTGACCGATTCAATTATGCCAAGGTCGATGTTTACCTCAATCATCTCAATATAACGATAGACAACCTCACTTCAACCATTGAAAAATTAGATAAAATAACGCATAGCATTTAACGTATATGAACAGTAGCATGAAATATTTTGTAGCACTTTTTTCTATTCTGATTCTTTTTTCGTGTAAACAAGAGCAGGAACAACAAGCACCTCCTCCGCCTGCTCTTCCAACTGTCGAAGCCCAAGTCAGGGATGTAGTGATTTACCAATCGTATCCGGTAAGTATAGAGGGAAAGGTTAACAATGCTGTGAGAGCCAAGATTTCCGGCTACATTACAAATGTGTATGTAGATGAAGGGCAGTATGTTTCCAAAGGGCAACCTCTGTTTAAGTTAGAGACCAATGTTCAGTCTCAAGATGCCAAAGCAGCGCGTTCTGCCGTCAATGCCGCTCAGGCCAATATTGAAGCGGCTCAGGCTGCCGTCAATGCTGCACAGGTAGAAGTCAACAAACTTATTCCATTGGTTGAAAGGAACATCATCAGCAATGTACAGCTTGAGACAGCCAAGGCTAACCTTCAAAGGGCACAAGGTCAGCTCGCACAATCGAAAGCCACTAAGAGTCAGTCACAAGCTGCCTATTCAGCCTCAATGGCCAATATCAACTTTGGTGTCGTTAGAAGCCCTATTTCCGGTGTTGTCGGAGCGATAAATATGAGAGAAGGAAGTTTGGTTGGCCCGGGTGACCCCAATCCGATTACCACCGTGTCTGAAACCAGCGAGGTCTTTGCCTATTTCTCCATGAACGAAAGCGAATATTTCAACTTTCTCGAAAAGACGGAAGGCAAATCAATTACAGCCAAATTACAGAATCTACCTCAGGTTGAACTCATCCTCCCCAATGGGCAGACATACCAATACAAAGGCAAAATACATACTGTTACCGGACAGATTAATCCCCAGACCGGAACCATTCAATTTAGAGCCACCTTCCCCAACAAAGAGAAACTGTTGAGCAATGGCAATAGCGGCGTAGTTAGAATCCCTGAAAAGATTAAAGGCGCCATCGTCGTTCCGGAATCAGCAACCTTCGAACAGCAAGGCGCGACGTATGTATATCAAGTATTTCAGGATTCTGTGACGAATACTCCCGTTAAGTTGCTTTCCAGAGAAAACAACTTAGCTCTTATTACTTCGGGAATCAAAGCAGGTGATAAAGTCGTCGCACAGGGAATTTCCAAACTCAAGCCGGGAGCTAAAATTAAAGGCATACCTACGCCCATTGATAGTATTGTTCAAGCCATAAAGCCAATATTTTAACCCATGATCAAAAATTTTATTGAAAGGCCGGTACTTTCGGCCGTTATATCAATCCTTATTGTAATATTGGGTATCTTGGGCTTGATTAGCTTGCCGGTGACTCAATATCCGGACATCGCTCCGCCTACGGTCAGCATCTCAGCCAACTATCCGGGAGCCAATGCCGAAACAGTGTTGAAAAGTGTGATAATCCCCATTGAAGAACAGGTCAATGGCGTCGAAGGTATGATATATATCTCCTCAACAGCCTCTAATGACGGTTCGGCAAGTATTAATGTGTTCTTTGAACAAGGCACCGATCCCGATATCGCTGCCGTAAACATTCAGAATAGAGTAGCAAGAGCCACACCCCTCCTTCCTTCAGAAGTAACTCGGTCAGGTGTCGTCTCTCAAAAACAGCAGAGCAGCGCCTTGATGTATCTGTCATTCTTTTCGACCAATCCAAAATACGATGATGTTTATCTCCAAAACTATCTAAACATCAACAT
>CAKUWM010000329.1 GCA_934699305.1 uncultured Saprospiraceae bacterium
ACTGTGATTGAAGCTGAGTAATATTTAATACCGATTCATTTATAAATAATATCTATTAACACATATGTAAATGGTTGGTAATATATAATTGTAAATTAATCTATATTTTACATAAAAATGAAGCTGTTGATTTTACCCAACAACTTCTTTTTATTTTGCAGATAGATTAGAATCTAAAAAATACGCCTCCTGAAGTAAATAGCATACTATCTTTATGGTCAAAATCGATTTGATAGGTTGCATCTAATTTTACGCCAATTCCTTTGTAAAGATCAAATTTTACTCCTGCTACGCCACCATATCCAAAATTGGGTTTGTAATAAGAATAAGTATGATCTTCATTCATCGTTAGGCCATCTTTGTGAAGGATATAGCCATCTTTAACATTGTAATCCTGTTTCCATATTCTTCTGAACACCACAGGTCCTAAATTAAAAGAAAACCATTTAAAGTTTAAAGCATTGACTTTTACTGCAAAATAAGCAATATCGAGTTTTGCATCCGAATTATAATGATTTGATTGACTGGATAAAGAATGGAATTGATATCCTAAAGATGGGGTAACGATTTTAAAAAGTGTATATCCCGCATTAACATTTATGCCATATCCTGATTGAGCATTATTGCCAATAACGGTGTACCCGCCATCTACTTCAAAATAAGACCTATTTTGTCCAATGGCCATAAAGGAAGTAAGTAAAAATGCACATATAATCCATGTTGTAAATAAGTTTGGTTTCATTTGTTTCAATTTTTTATTCAAAAATAATAGTTTAATTTAATATGATAATAATGAATTTATCGCTGAGGAGACCTTGTCTATATTGAGAAGCATCGTTTTTTCTAAGACTTCATTGAGCGGTACGGCTGGAACATTGGCTGAACCTATTGTTCTAACAGGGGCGTCTAAATGATTAAAACAGTTTTCTTGTATTCTGGCGGCGATGCTTTGAGCATAGGAACCATCAACTGCTTCTTCTGTTATAACTAAACAGCGGTTTGTCTTTCTAACAGATTGAAATATGGTATCAACATCCAATGGTACCAATGATCTTAAATCGATGATTTCTATTCTTCCGGGAAATTGTTTTTCCGCATTATAAGCCCAGTGTACGCCCATTCCGTAAGCAATGATGGTACATGTTGATTCTTTTTGGTTGGTTGAAGATTCAATTAAAACATTTGCCTTTCCTATGGGCACAATATACTCTTCATCCGCTTCAATACATTTTGCGTTTTCTGTACCGGGAAGCTTTGCCCAGTACAGACCTTTGTGCTCAAACATCACGACAGGGTTGGGGTCTTCGTATGCCGCCTTCATCAAGCCTTTTAAATCGGCAGCATCTGTGGGATAGACTATCTTGACGCCCCGAATATTAGCAACAATTGTTTCAACACTGCTAGAATGATAAGGGCCTCCGCTTCCATACGCACCGACAGGTACTCTGAGCACCATGCTAACCGGCCATTTCCCATTAGACAAATAATTGGAGCGACTGACTTCTGAGAAAAGTTGGTTTAACCCTGGCCAGATATAATCTGCAAATTGAACTTCTACGATTGGCTTTAAACCCACAGCCGACATCCCGACAGTACTTCCGATAATGAATGCTTCTTGAATAGGAGTGTTAAAGACGCGATGATCTCCAAACTGTTCAGCTAAAGTGGCGGCCTCCCTAAAAACACCACCTAATCGGGCACCTACATCTTGACCATAAAACACACACCGTTCGTCTTTCAGCATGATCTCACGAATAGCAAATATTCCACTATCCACCATATTTTTGAGCGTGTTATTGGTTCCATGACGATTCCCTTTTTCTTCAATAACCGGGGTAGGAGCGAAGATATGTGTATAAAGGTCTTCAGGTTTGGGTTCTTCAGCCTTTTGGGCTTTTAAAAATTGAGATTTTATGTCTTCTTGAATGCTTTTTTCTAATATTTCGAGTTCAACTTGATTAAAATACCCTTGATTTATTAGCAATTTAACAAATTTAGGATATGGGTCTTTTAAGGATTCTTCCTCTAAGTCAAATCGATACCATTCCTTACGAACACCGGAGGTATGGTGATTGAGCAAGGGGACTTTAGCATGAAGGATGAAAGGCCTACGTTCTGTACGTACAATTTGGAATATTTCTTGAATTGTTTTGTAGCAATCAACAAAGTTGGTACCATCAATAGAAATCGAATCCAATCCGTTAATGCCGTTAGCATATTCGGCGGCATTCCATGTTCTGACTTCATCTTTATATGCTGAAATGTCCCAATTGTTATCTTGTACAAGGAAAATTATTGGTAATTGTTTTAGAGCAGCCATTTGGAAGGCTTCACTGACTTCGCCTTCTGTAACCGCTGCATCTCCGATAGAGCATACGACAATAGGAGGGATGGCCCCTTGGTCAATACCTTGCTGTTCTTTGTATAACATGCCTAATGCTGCTCCCGTAGCCGGAATAGCTTGCATGCCGGTGGCAGAGGATTGATGAGGAATTTTGGGTTTATCGTCATCTTTTAAGCTGGGGTGGCAATAGTATGAACGACCTCCGGAAAAGGGATCGTCTCTCTTAGCTAATAATTGAAGCATCATTTGATATGGAGTAGCTCCTAATGCTAGCATAAGAGCATCATCCCGATAATAAGGAAAAACATAATCACATGGCTTAAGTTGAATTCCACATGCTATTTGAATAGCTTCGTGTCCTCTAGAGGTAGCATGGACGTATTTAGACACCAATTTAAAATTATCCTCATATAATTCAGCCATAAATTTGGCGGAATACATGATTTTAAAAGCGTGGGTCAGGATAGAATTATCTATGGTCTCTTCAAATGTCTTTGCTTCCATTTAACAAAGATAATAAAAATGATAGCATCGCCCTATTGGAAGGCTTCTATTGCTCAAGAAAATTGAAATCTTAATTTTTTATTAATCTTTCCGCACTCAATTGATTACTTATTTTCAATAGGAAAATAGTGTATAACCAAAGATATTTAACCCGAATTTATATAAACGTCATAAGTATTGCCTACGATATGAATTCGACTTAAAGTCACAGTTGCAGATAGTTTGCAACTTGTGGCAATTTGTAAATCTTTATTTCAGGACACAATAAATTTTTTATCTTATGAAAACATTTTCACGGCTGCTTACATTATCACCCCTAAATACCCTTTTACCCCTAAATTCCTTATACCCCTAAATCTCCTTATACCCCTAAATCCCCGGACTTGCTCCTCGTATCGAATATCCCGTCACAGGGCAGGATACCCTCACATCTTCCGTAAGTTTGTAATTTGTGTCTCAGGAAAAAAAATTAATGAAAAGATATTGAATAAAATAGTAATTTGGGACAATATTTGCATGTATAAATATATTACAAAATTACTCACATTTTTAATCCC
>CAKUWM010000330.1 GCA_934699305.1 uncultured Saprospiraceae bacterium
GAGCACCTGACTCATAATCAGGGGGTCCCTGGTTCGAGCCCAGGTGGGACCACTTAGAAATCAAGGGGTTATGAAATGATTCATAGCCCTTTTTTATTTTTACGACTAAAAATGCGACTATAAATTTGCAGAGGGAAGTGTCTCTAAAAAAGGGTAGATTGCTGTTTAGAATTTTCATTTTGAATAGAAACCCTCTTCTTTTTTCAGTAATTTACATCATAAAAATGCTTTATAAACCGTCGTTTCTACTTAGAGAAATACCTGACGCTATGATGGCAATACAAAGGCGGTAAGGGCTTAATCCTCAAATTATACTTCCCGGGCCCACTACTTTTACCAGGCCTTTTATAATACGATGGAGAAGGCGATAAGAGTAAATAAATGATATATCTAAACTTAGAATTATTGCTTCTGAACAAAGGCAAAAACTTCGCTCAGAAGCAATAAGAAAGAAATAACCCGACATACTAATGTGCAATTAAGCGGTTAAACAACAAGCTGTTTTTAATCTATTGTTTTTTATTGGCTTTAGTTTTTTTCGCTTGTGCGATGCTTTTCGGCTTCTGTGATGCTTTTCCTTCTGGACCATATTTAACTTGAGGATTGTCATCACCTACTATATTATCCCAAATATTTTCCAATCTTTCCATTTTTTGTTTACTTGTTGGGGCAATGAATTTAAAATCCTTTTGATATTTGTTTTCGGCGTATTTATCGAAAGAATAAGATAAAGCCTCTAAGAATTTTATAGTGGTTGAAATTGCCTTATCATATTTTGCAGGAATAAGCTCATTGATTCCTTCATAATCAATATCGTCGATGAAACTGATAAATTCCGACTCCATTTTTGATACTCGCTTTAAATTGACGCGTGTAAATTTGCTTTTCATCTTAAAATAGTTTTAAAGTTTACGCTAAGTTATTAAATTCATACAAAAAAAATTCGTATAGCCGGTTAATTTATGTTATTAAGAACTGCAATAATGGTATTTAACTGGGATTCGAAAAATTTTTCATTTTAAAAGCTACCGCATATCTATATACATAATTACGCACAAGAATATCTACGGAAAATAAAGCAAAAAGATTTTCCCAAAAGCAAAGTTTCCAAAATAATTCTTAAAGCTCCATCAAGTTTAGAATGGTCGATTGACTAATCATTAGATTTTTAAAATCGATTTTACTTGTTCCAAATCAGATGGGTCATCAGGGTTTGGTTTAACATAGTAATAATCATTTGGATCAGGTTCCGTTCTTTCTTCAAAAGGCAAATGGTACTCGCCAAAGTAGAGGATATTCATAACCTCGCAAAACTCCAATATGGATTTGAATTCTTTCTTTTCAAGGTACTCACCGGTTGCTTGAAGATAAAAATAATCGTCGGTGTGCAAGCTTCCTTGGTTCTCCACCCATAAACCGTAAAGCTCCTCAAAACAGACATACTCATTTTTTGTTACCCAATTTTTTATTTCTGTTTGTTCCAAAGTATTATTTTCAGATAGAATTTTTCTTAATTCAGCATTTTCTTTTGTGCAATAATTCTTAAAACTCGCCCAGTTAATAAATTTTTCGTAGCTATTATACTTATGGTGGTTATCATCATACTTTAATTTCCCAATTAAGGTTAGCTTCTCTTTCTCTGGGATGGAATTGCATTCCCAATAACTTTTCCCACAATTTGGATAAAGGTTTTTAAGTATATTGAAATCTGATTCCATTTCCTTAAAATTCATTTTACGTGGTAGTGGTGCATCTTCTCTTTCAATAATAGCCAAATTAAAATTGGTATAAGGAGTTTCATTCCTGAACGCCTTATTAAAAACCCATTCGAAATGAGTTTTATAATAAGCGCCCCAATAACCAATAGTTGAGTAGCACAATGAATGCGCCTTTAAAAAACAATGTTGACCATTTTCCTGAATTAATCGTAATAACTCCTTAACATCATTGTCATTCAAAGTGGAGTTTTCACTACATTTCTTCAGAAAGAACTCAGTAAATTGGAGATTGTTTTTTGTATTGCCTTTTTTAATATAATTCCAACAATCCATTGCTTCAACATAAGACATGCCAACGATTTCGTGTAAAATCTGAAGAAGTGTTTCGCTATATATCAATACACCGTAAGTCTCTTTTAAAATCTCGGAAAGCCTTCTCGTATTAAAATCAATAGCATGTTCTCCTTTTTTACATGCCAAAAGTTCCGGTAGCTGGTTAATAAGACCAGGCCTGCAAATTGCATTCACTAAAGCAAGATCACCTAATGAATCAGGATTGAAATTCTGTAGAAGCTCCGGAATTCCCACTGAATTAAACAGAAAAATATTATGCAAATCTCCGGATTCTAAAAATTCAAATACTTTTTTATCGTCCAATGGCAATTCATATGGGTGGTATTCATCCCCAATAATATCTACAATCGTTTGAAGCCGGTTCAAGTATCCGAGTTCAAGTATATCAAATCGAAAATCTTTTAATGGGAAATCAGAAATATTATCGGCATAATAATAGGGTTGTTTTTCATAATAAAAAATAGAGTGGGTGAGAGTCTGTTTCGTGATGATAATTGCGCAGGGATGTTTTTTGTAAATTACTCCCTTGTGAACAATATTTAATCCATCCTCAATTGTTTTAGGAATAAATGCAAAGTAATATACATTATATTCAGAGTAACGTCGTTTAAACTCCTCCAAAACTATATCACAGTAGCCTACGGGAATATCTATATCAATATCTATCTCGGGGTTATTAGTATCCTGCCAGTAGATAAACCTTTCAAAAAGTAAACCGTTAGCAATAGGATCGACTTTAGTAATATCAAGACAATAATTTATTAATGACCCTGCTGCCCCTCCTCTTCCCGGAGATCGTAGAATCCCAAAATCATTACAGATTTCAATTATTTTGGAATAGATTATCAGGTATTCTACAAAATCATTTTCCCTGATAATGCACATTTCATAATTTATCCTGTCCAAAACCTCATCTGTTAGCGCAAGCCCTTTCGCCTTTGCACCATCGAATATTAGATCTTTCAAATATTGGTAAGACAAATCCCGTTCTTCCATAAGAGAATTTCGATAATTTTTAAAGTTTGCTCAGTCTTTTCTCCCAAAAAGAAACCACAAGCCTCCGACGATTATTGCTAGTATTACCCCATAAAAAAATATCTTTTGGGCAACGGCTAAAACAACCAGTAAGAGTGGAAGTAGCGCCAAAACTGCGACACATCCTATTCCAGTTTTTAATTTATTATTCAGATTTGCATTGAAAACTATTAGAAGCAAAATTATCCCCACCGCAATGGAAGCTATTTCGAAGTTTGACAAATTCATATGGACGTACCGCTCAAAATCTCTTCGGTCTTCTTCATCTGCATAGTCGTCATAACGC
>CAKUWM010000331.1 GCA_934699305.1 uncultured Saprospiraceae bacterium
GGGGATAGTATATAACGGCAATCCCCAATAAAAAAAGAACTAGAATGGTCAAAAGCTTTTTTAGCATAATGTATTTCGTTTATTGACAGTTAAGCCCTCGTGATCTAAATTTATTCTGCGATGCAAAAATCATACTATCTGTAACTTTGGGGTCTCTATATTCAACAGGGATACCATCCCAAGCTAAATTAGTATAATAGCTATCGGCTTCCCTATTTCCATCAAACTTTTTCAATGCATTTGCAATTGGCCCCCGCTGCCGCAAGATTGCATCTTGTGGCAACGTACTTTTAGGCTACCGTGAATTTTTGACTACTGCAATTTTAAAATTACCGGTTTACCGTACAACTACCAGTTGAAGACTAGCGGGAGCGGGGAACAGTGATGACACGTGAACAACGCTGGCATGCGATTATTATGGTTATGCTATAATCGACGCCCGTACTCGGCACGAGCGTCACGCTCGCACTCGAGGGAGACAAATTTCATTTTTAAACAATCACTCAATGTAATATTTCCAGTTTACTTCGTATAATTCTAACGTAATATTACTTGAGTTTTCAACGATATACATTGTTGGGTATTCATCTGAAGGATATTTATACCACATAGGATATTTTTTGCGTACAGTTTTAACATAATCGATTATTTCATCTGCGGATAAAAGTTTACCATTAAATTTTTCAACAGGAATAACTCTTCTAGACATCTTGGACTTATCATATATGAACATATGATCTTTTATTAGGAACAAAATATCCCCATTTGCTTGTTTATTTTTTATATAAATAGGTTCTTTCGTTTCTTCGCCACTACCATCTTCCTTTAAAAAGGATACATTTGTGTCCTTGTCAAAACAAATATAGATGTCTTTCTTTTGGGAAAAACTTGACTGAAATAATAAAACGAGAAATATAATTTTTATATTGAAAAATTTATTTATTGCAGTTTTCATTTATTTTTTGATTAAAATAATTGTTTATTGTGCTTTTGATTCTGGTTTTCTCGCTAGAACTAAGACTGATCCAAGTGGGATCATTACTGTATATTAGTCCCTCCCATGCAAGATCCTTATAGAATTGGCTCGGGTGGGAATTGTTGTCGAAACTTTCCAAACCATCTGCAATGACATCCCTATAGTTAGCTGCCATTTGTGGATGTTGGAATCCATTAACTCCAAAACGGGTATAATAATCAAATATACCGGGATAATCCCCGTTTGATAATTTGTCAATCCATTGTTGCCTTGTAATGCCTTGAACATTACCGCCATTATCAATTATCGAAAGGATCTTTCTCCACATCTCAGCATGTATAACTTCGTGTATAATTGTTTTTGCAACCAATAGGTTTGGTCTTTTTTGGTAACTGGCATCTTTAGTGGAGTTTCCATTTAATACAATGTTAATTATATAATCTGTAGGAGGGGTCGTATATGCCTTTTTTGTATTAGAAGCCATATTTGGATCTATTTCAAATTTCAAATGCGCCACAGGGAACTCACCATCGAACTTCTTAATCGTATTTTTAAATCCGTCGCTTGTTTTGAGCAGTTTCGTATATACACAATCGGCTTTTGTACCAATAAATGAAGGGTCCTTTATAATCTCCACCGGATGGTTACTGGCATGTCCAGTACCTCCTGGGGCATTGGGCGCAGGGGCATCGATATGTTCATGGTAATTCTGAGCGGGCCTCGGTGCTCCTCCTATGTTGGAAGGCACCCAAACCTGGGTAAATACGGTTTTAACATAAGTAGAATTTGAATATTCCCATTTATTACCTCTATTGTTATACCAATCCTTATAGATCCGTACGGGTTCATAAACAAAAAACCCTCCATCGCAATAGGGATCGTCCGGCAAACAATCCTTAGGTGCCCTCGCCGCAAGTGATGTTTCGCTTTTTCCAGTGTCCCTGGATACGGCCTTAAGCACACCCTCATTATACCCCTCCAACTTTTCCGTCCTTCCCTTTAGGTCATAATAATAGACCGTACCCGTAAAATTTGATTTGTTGTGGTACGATATGGGTATCAAGGATTCATTATTGTTGGACAAAAATCGTACCAACTTATATTCCAAAGGACTACCGTCCATTACTTTAGGAACGACTACTGAAACTTTTGCGCCAAGGTCAAGCTTTGGCCTTCTAGGGCCGTATTTGAGAAGGGAAAATTGATTTTTATTGTTACGTTAATGCCCGTTGAAATTTGTGTGGAACGGTTATGGGCACAAGCGTGACGCTTGCGCCAGCGGGTGAGGGGGTTATTCCGTCCAACTTTCCAATAAACAGATGACTTTATAATCATCATCTGTTTTTTTGTAAATCTTAATACCTCCAGTTCTGGAATCGGAAAACCCAACAGAGTAACCCAACAGAACATAATCTTTATTTGTTGTAACTAAAGGTTGACTAACAATATAAGTGTATATATCCGTTGAAAGTGGTACTCCCATTTTGAAGTTATTCTTCACTTTGTTAACCGGAGCATATGTAAATCCTTTGTTTTTAGGCAGGTCAATTAAAAATATGATTTTATCATCCAAATTATTCAATTGATCATAAAAATGTTTGGCCTCCCCATTATTAAAAACAATCTTTTGTTCCTCAGAGCTAAAACATCGTCTAAAATCATGAAACTCCAATTTCTCATTTCCGTTAAGGGCGTTCTTCTCGACAAATCCCTTAAGTAAGTCATTAAGTCCATATTGTATATATATCGAATCTTGACCCATGTCTTTTAGACCTTTTAATTCCAGTTCAAGGATATGCTTTTTAATTCCAAGATCGCTATTTGCTATGTATTGTGATTTACATATAAATGGCAAAAAAATAATAAGAAATATACCGAGGATTAATTGTTTAATCATTATATGACTTTTTAACTTTGTTACTTACAGGGTTTCCCTTTCGGCACTATTGTTTTACCATTCCCATCTTGATAATTACCGGAATTGTTCTGTTCGGCTGCCAAAGTGTTGTTTATCGTTTTCCATTCTGGATTAAGCTTACCATCAGCTAAATAATTTGGATAGCTTTTCTTAAAACTTTCTGTTTGTATCAATCCTCCCCAAGATAAGGTTTCATAGTAACTAAGGGGTAAAGAATATCCTCTTTTATTCCCATACGCTGAAAGGGAAGTAGCAATATCCTTATTAAGGTTGGCAATAACTTCGTGTTGTTCATTGCCGTACCTAGTTGGATCATTAGTTTTTAAATATTCAATATATCCATCAACAAGTTCTTCGTAACCAGCTTCTGGATTTCCAGTTTTTGTTGCAAACTTGCCTTCAAAGAGCATATAAACCAATACTGCATGCAATGATTCATGGATTGCTGTTCTTGCAATGGATAAATCGGTGGCACTTAACAAATAGGATTC
>CAKUWM010000332.1 GCA_934699305.1 uncultured Saprospiraceae bacterium
AGAGCCGTATGACTCGAGAGGTTCACGTACGGTTCTGTGAGAGGCTTAGGGGTGAAATTCCCCTTTGCCTACTCGACGTTTACCATCTAAAAAGATCATAACTTAGGGAAAGTCTTACTTTAAAAGGATTATACCAGTCAGGATTCTTGCCATTGTTGGCGATAGCATCATCCCGATATTTCGTATGGAGTGCTCTCACCCCTAAGGTCGCCTTAAATCGTTTATATTCAGCAAAAATACCCGGATACAACTCATTTGAAAAGTATTCTGTTTTGTTTCTGGATAAATTCCCATCTTGTATAACTTTCCTAAATGAAATATTGCCGATAGCTTGAATGTTTACGCCAGCATTAACTGTTTTATCAAGTATTAAATATTGAACACTAGGGCTGAGTTGCACCATATGATAGTACGATTTATTTCGCCAAAAAAAAATAAATAATGGACTTCTAAAGAATGTGCTATTTACAGGAAGTAAAAAATCTTGCATTAATAAAGCATATCCGATATCAATATTTAAAGCAAGTTTTGAATTGATGCTATTTTGATACCCGAATCCAATTGAATATGTATCATCCGGTGTATTTTCTGTCAAAATTTTATTCACTAGTTGAGGGTCATTTGATAAAGGATATTTCCCAAATAAAAAATCAATCCTATTATCTACTTTCCCTATGGAATATGATGTATAAATATTTAGTGCGCTATTTTGACTTTTTAATTGTGTAATATTCAGCAATATAATAACTACGCTGAGAATTGATGATACTCTCATAATTTTAATATTTTGCTCATTATAACTTCATTCCCACTTCTGTACTGAATAAAATAAATGCCCGGTGTCTGTTTACTCATGTCAATGGTGGCATTATTTTCAATTATATTTTGCTGTACAATTATTTTACCGGTTAAATCATAAATGGTTAATAAATTCGCCTCATTCTCACTAAGATGAGATAAATTTATATTAACTGTGTTATTAAATGGAGTGGGCGTAACTTTTAGAATTAGATCTTTTTCATTTGTTTTAAAATCGGCTTTTTGTGGATTGATAGTAAATTGACCCCCTCCGCAATAATCAACGTAAACTGAAAAACATTTTGTCCGCTCACCACAACCATTGGTTGCTTTGACGCATATCTCACCCCAACCGGGCGTCATCCCTCTAAATCTGGCCTTAGTTAATGTTCCTACACCTGTGATTACACCATTAAATATCCACTCAATCGTTCCTAATGACGTTTCTCTCGGCCCTAATAGGTCTAAAAATGCCCATTCATAATTACCTACACAAACTTCACTATTGTAAATAAGATTAAAATCTGGTAGTCCAACCCATATTGTTTGGTTTACGACGACATCTGCACAACCCGTTAAGGACATAGTAAATGTTAATACTGCACTACCAGATGTAGTTGAGTTTGCAGCTCTCAAAGTAGCAACAGCTCCACTACCAGATGTGGCGGCTCCATTGGTCGTTGCAAATAAATAAGTATTGTTTACACTCCAGGTAATAGTTCTACCGGGAATAGCATTCGATAAAGCAATTTGTTTTTTAGTAGTACAGATTAAAAAACTACTGGTACTGCCTGAATTGATCGAAGGTACTCTGATAGTATTTAAAGTTTGTGGCGGATTCGTTGGTCCGAGCCATGTACTAAGTCGTGTAGTATCAGAGTTATTTCCAGACCAGGAAACATCGAACCGCCCCCCAAATTTATTCGCTCGATTACAGATAGGCAAGTTTGCATCATTTACGCCATAATGTTGTGCAATTATTCTTTTATCTTGATTGAAATATGGAGAGCCAGATGATCCACTTTGTGTTGCGCCCACATCAATTTGAAGCCACCAACATTCAGCATCCTTAAAAATACTTTGTTGAGCAGGATTATAGTCTAATGTAATTTTTTTTGAATCCCCCGATGGATGGTGGATTATTGTTTCTGATTGTGGAACTAAATTTCTTCTATCCCATCCAGCCACAGCTAATCTTGATTGGTTTGAAATATTCCCAATCAATTCTGCTAATGCAAAATCAGAGCCATTGAATGCTGCTCTGAAGGTTGCACCTGAATAAACTATCCAATTACCTTGACTTCCTGTGCTTTTTCCCGGGCACGTGGGAGTCCCTGACTCATACTTAAATCGAAAAGAATACATACTTAAATTTTTTTCTGAATTATCTAGATCCCGATCTTCATTATCATCAAAACAATGAAATGCAGTTAAAAAATAAGATCGTAAATCCTGGCATTGATTATTGATTAATGACCCGGAACACCACCAAGAGCCATTTTTCAACACCAAAGCCACTGCATCCCTTTCATTTTCCCAACCAGTGCCTTGGGGACAATTGACATCGATATTGCAATCTTCTGCTTCCCCAAAATCTCTTGTTTCCAATGGCTTCGGTATACCTTGATATACTCCATTAATATTTATAGAAAATTTTTCAAATTCGCTTTTTTTACATTTGACTACCATCAGCACATCTTGTGACTCTATGATGTCCGAAGCATATACGTGATCATAGATGACATCCCCTGTAATCGGCCCGTGTATTATCCTGCCATCTTTTGACAAAATAAACATTTCGGCACCGTCAGGTAGGTTTAATCCAGATATCAGAAAATTCAGCGAACTGGCGTGCGGTGCTGAAAAACCGATTTGCCATATCAGCATATTACCGATTTGCCATCTTTTACGGCATAATTTTGTTCTACTTTAACAGCAAATCGAGGAATCATACTTCCCTCCATAGCATCTTGTGCCAGTACTTTATCAAAATCCACATCCGGCTGAAGGTAAACCGGATAGTTCTCGTTAATCGGAAAAGGAATTACTTCTTCCATAGATTGTTTTTATGTAAGATGCCTTGTCAGCACTTGTGAATGCATAATTGTCGTACTCATAGCCGACATAATAACAACGAAAATAATCGTTCTCATGTTAGTAAAATTGAAGTAAAAAAATAAAAGCCTAAAACACCATTTTTGATTCACTAAGAATCAAGGCAGAGTCTTCAGTTTATCGCCCCTTGTCAGCGACTTTCTGAAACCCAAAATACTGTTTCTGTTTTACTATCAGCACTGGGAAGTCTCTTTACAATCGATGACAACGGTTTTGCAAATTGACGATGGGCCGCTTTTAGCATCCCGAAGTATAGGGATTGAATAGAATTACTACCGTTCAACCTTGCATCCCGATAATTTTCGGGACTCAATAGAAGCACTTCACCGGCTATTGTCAATTTGTTTGTTGTGCGTTCGTTTTTTTAATCAATTAGTTTTTCAATTTTGTCGTCTGACTCGTCCTAAAAAAAGTTTACAGGTTAATTAATTAATTCTGTTATCGGTTTACAATTCATATTTAGTCCTGAAT
>CAKUWM010000333.1 GCA_934699305.1 uncultured Saprospiraceae bacterium
CCCCTGTAGTGATATTCGTTCTCGCTCAGGATGTTGCCCTCATGGTCCTTGACATATTCAAGACGATTGAAACCATCATATTCATAGTAGACCGTGTAGCCCTTAGTATCCGTCATACTCGTTACTCCGATCAAGGGATCATAGGTAAAAGTGGTGACCATTGCATTTGAGAGATCTGGGCAATATTCTACATTTCTAAGTTTTGCCAACTCTGTCCTCAGGGTATTCTCGGTAGTGTTGTTGATATCAGAATTAGAAGCTGACATAAGAGAGTCATAAACCATTGTTGGTATTTGATCGAAGGTAGCATTTTCTATCTTAGCAATAGGATATTGCTCATTATAACCCCAAATATAAAGTATATGAGCTCCACTCTCTTTAGATATTTCCTTTACATTACCATTTGGATAATAATTGTAAACTATGCTGTTTTCTAAGGGATTCGCTTCTGAAATCTCTCCTTTAGCAGTTTGCTTTATTTCAGGCAAAATAATGTCAGTACTCCATTCCTTGAAGTTGATTCGTTGAGTACTCAACAGCTCATTAGCTTCAGTTTCACCATTGTCGTTAAGGTCTATGTAAGTTTCCCATTGAAGTGGCTGTGCAATTTGATGTTGAGTTATTAGTTTGTCGATTACATCTGTAGACATTCCTATATCTATCCCATTATATGGAAAATAAGTTTTATTAATAATTTTATTTCTTGTACTGTTTACTATTTCAGTTCTTGTAAGCTCAATATGGTCAGGGTTGTCGTAAAAATAATCTGTTGTTGTGATCAAAGGTATAGTACTGAAATAGGAGGTTTTCTCTGTTTTTATTAATTTTACCCAATCACTTTCTATAAAATAGTAATTCCAATCAAATACGGCTCGATCAAATGTGAATCCTTTTTGTATTTCATCTTTTATCAATCTTATTGAAAAACCCACTGCTAATTTGTTGTCGTAGAGATAATCGGAGGAGTTTGACGCAAAATGATTATCAAATTGATACTCGTTGGTTTCTTTAAACACTGTATCATTTTCTCTATTATATACTGTTTTCTCTAACAATAAACCTTTTTTCCATGTAAAATCGGGTTGTGGAGTAATCAACGTATTAAAAAAACCAGTGGGATATCCAGACCCAAAATTGGTAAATCCAAATTCGGTTCTACCATATTGAGTTTTGTCTCCCTTATATTCGGTGACATTTGAATAACCTACTGAATTTCCTTGTGCCAGAGCTATAGGATATATACTTGAACTGTTTCTGACTAAATATTTGCAAGTGGCATATTCATCAACCATATGAGGTATTTCTTGTATAGAGAACATATCTGGATCCCCTTGTATTATACCGCTAGATTCTAAAGAGTTCATTTTATTATATTCATAAGAAAAATCTTCATTATTTTGACCGTCAAAATTGTTAATCTTTAATATTCTCAATCCTGCTGTATCAACATTGCCTGGTGGAGTCCTTTCTTCAATATCGTAAGCAAAATTTGCACTACATAAACAATCTCCAGTAAGTCTATATTCTAAAGTATAATCTCCCGGTCCTAAAAAATTTAAATCGTAAGTATTCGTCAAATAATTATTCCAAACGACTTCTCCACTACTATCGATTATTTTGACAAAACACAATCCATTTTCTCCTTCTGAAGGTAATCCTTGTGGATCACCTGAATCCATAAACCCATTATCACAATCATTAGAAATTTGAAGTTTTTTGTTAGTAAAACTTTCACCTATCGAAAAAGCATGATTATTAGCAAAGGGTACTGCAAATTGGCCATCGGGGAAAAAAATATTTTTCGCAGAGATCACTGTTTCTCCATTAGCAGCAAAATATGTATTATTCTCATATATAAATTCTGAATATCCTTTGGTAGGGTATTCAATTTTAGTTAACATATTTGCCTGTGTGTAAAGCGGATTAACTTCCCTTTTTGCACCTGAGAACTTCTCGTTTCCATAATACATTTCAGGAAGTAGTGTACCATAGTCTAGACCATTGTAAAAACCCCATTTGTCCTGAGCATAAGAAAGTCGTGGAGGTAGATTTATGGATTCATTGTAATAAAACTTATGAATTTTGACATCATTTTCGACAACTTCCGTAAGTTTTAAACGAAAAAAATCAGAAGGATCACTTGAGGCCGAGTTTCCAAGCGCTGTAAAGTAATCATATTTAAATTCAATGTCTTTAACGACGTTATCCCCATATTGAACTTCAATTTTTCTTAATGCGTGGTTCCCTGGGAAATCTTTTCTTATATTTTCGCCATTTATTGCATAATTTGCATCATCACTATATATTAAGTTTATTATTTGGTTCTTAAATGTAATTGATGATAGAACAGGCTCTCCATGATTACTTGTAATTATACATTCTTTTTTAGATTTTAAAGGACAACCTGAGTTGTTAAAAGTATTTGATACGTTATAATCAATTTCATCAATGCTTACTATATAACTGTAATTAAAATTGGTATAATTAAATAGAACTTCCTCGCCTAAAGGAGTTACAATTTTACTTAATAAAACACCTGTATTTAGCTGGGAATACGTCCAAGGAGGGCTTGGCTGGGTCAATCTGCATGATGAATCCAAAGCCGTTGAAATTAACTGTTGAAAATGAAATTCGTTTCCTTTATCATCAATTATCACAACATAATCATTTAACGCATTTTTAATAATTTTCAAATTGTTATGTGGAATTAAATGAACGTCATTATTGTTATCGACAAAAAACTTTCCAGATCTCCCCAAGAAATTATAACTAAAAATATCAAAACCGCTGTCATATTCATTATATCCACGCCCTTCTCGTGCGACACCTAATGCATAAAAATAATCTTCATTGTCACTATTGCCATCTAAATTGTATTTAGGATCAAAACTGAATGGATTTGGATAATTTTGCCCAAAATCAGGAGTTCCTATAATTCTCTTCGATATTATTCCGCTAGAATTTAAACTCCATCCTAATCCTGTTCTACTTGCCTTTTCATCAACTTTTATTCCCGAAGCATGGTAACTTAAAGTTAAGGGAATTTCTAATCCAGATTTTGTGACGATTTTGTGCAACGGAATGCTTATATTAGGAGTACCTGTATAATATCCAATAGGAATATCCCCATATTTATCAAAAGACAAAACATCTGGAGGAGATGGTATTATTGTTGGAAGGATAGATGGCGTCGAGATTCCAACATTCTGAGAGAATAAACTGTAAATAGACATTACACTAATAATAAAGATATATTTTTTCATGTTTTTTTATATTTTTTTTATGCATACTTTTAATTAACCTGTCTTCAAAATTAATTATCATTAAACTTAGGTGTTTTTCCATTGTATTGTCATTAAAAAACATTACATCATATAAGGT
>CAKUWM010000334.1 GCA_934699305.1 uncultured Saprospiraceae bacterium
GTGCAGGAGTGGTCAGTATGAGTTCGATGATACCTGACATGCTGGTTTATATTGATTCGATTATTAGTTTGATTGTAGGCGGCGGCACAGCACTTAGTATCAATAGTCTTTCCGGAATGATGCGTATAAAGACTACGGCTTCATTTTTTGGGATGGCCAATTCAACTTATAGCACTATAGAGAATTTATTAAGTACTTTATTTACATTGCTTGCCTTTTTGATGCCTGTTGTATTTGGGATTGGTATATTATTGTTTGTATTCTTTGCCCAGCGGTTTATCAGACGATGGATAAGCAAGATATTTGGTAAATTAAAAGTAAAGCCGAATTAGGCATTATTCTCAATAACCTTAACCGGGAGGTAGGATTTGGTAAATTGTAACATTTTGTCTTGCCTCTCAGAATAACTGTTTCCATCAATTATATGGTATTTTAAATCAAATTGCTGAAGTACTTGAATGTATATATTATGGATTTTCTCCCTTGTACTTAAATCCGGATATTCACGCATACCATCATTGACCCACGGAACTTCCGGAGTCATTAAAAAATAGATGATATCCGGGTAGGATCGAATTCTATCTTTAATCCATTGGGGGACATCTTTATATACATATAAAGACCAAACATATATTACAACAAAATTGGTATCAAATACAAGAATATCATTTTTATTTGCATTTTCAAATGCATGATTTTCTAATTCCAATTGACCTTGAGCAATGTCCAAAAATCCAGCGTGATTATATTGATTGTTGTGTTGATCAAGATATAGCCTTGCGTATTCAGGTATGTGGGTGGCATCAATTTGTTGTGCGAGGAATTCTGCGGCATTTGATTTACCGGTTGATTCTACGCCAACAATAGTAAATATATCTTTCGCTTCAGTCTGTATCGGATTCACGGAATACTTTTACTTTAAAGGATTAAAAGCATTGATAAGTTGAAAATCAATATGCAAATAAAGTGTTAAATATTTATAGGATAACCAATTGATTGAAGGATGAATTTCTCAATACGCAATTTACTTTATCATTCAGTAGATTATTAGAACTAATAGTCATTTGTCAGATAATTTAATACAAACGAAATTTTTGGACTAAGCCGGTCTATACATTTATTGCATGATTTTCCTTTGAATGTATTTGTATCCATGTTTTTAATCCCCAAATAGCGAGTATGGTGAATATAACGTATTGGAAGACAGTAGGGTGTAGTCCTTTGGAATAAAATAATGGCAAAGCTATGATGTTACTGAATATCCATGCATACCAACTCTCTATCTTACGATTAGCCATCCACCACATTGCAGTTATCGCAGATGAGGAGACAAGAGCGTCCCCGACAACAGTATTGCTATCTGTCTTTGATAATATCAGCAATAATATTATTAGAGAACCAAAGAAAAATCCTAATCCGATAACCCATTCTTTCTTTGAACAAAAGGAAATTGGATAGACATATTTTTCCTCCTTTTTACTTGTCCAGTTGATCCATCCAATGACACTCATAATGAAATAATAAAAATTAATTCCGGCGTCGGCATATAACTTGTGTATCAGGCAGATATATACATAAATCAATACACTGATTATTCCGGTTGGATATACTAGAATATTATTTTTTCGACTATACCAGACACTCGCTATACCGAAGAATACCGCTATTAATTCAATCCAGTTTTCAGAGAAATATGTAATAAATGGTTCTATGGACTATAATGTTATTAACAAAAAATATTTTCTAATCGATTTCAAAGTTAAATTTTCTATCTAAATATGGGAGCAAAATTTTGAAGGTAGAAATAATATTATTGACTTTCTTATATGTTTTTCAAATATTTATAAAAAAGTATCGCGGTTACAATACCTGTACTAGAAAATGCTCCGGCCATACTTAAAGCTGCACCGACAATCCCATAAGCAGGGATCAGCCATAGCCCCAATAGTAAAATTATAGTTAATCCGATAATAGAGGTATAGGTATTCCACTTGGCTTTACCTATGGCGGATGCCAGATTGCCGTATAGATTTCGAAGCCACATATTTCCTACTAAGGCAAATAATATAATAATGAAAACTAAACCGTTTCCATCGTATTGTTTTCCAAATATTAAAGAAATAATATCATCTTTTAAAAGCCATCCTACAATAATTATAAAGAATCCAAGTGGTATGAATATTTTATAATAATTTTTAATGTAATAATTGAGATACTCTTTGTTTTGAAAGTTTTGGGCTAACTTGGGGTAGTCTGTTTGCATAAAGACCAATGGCAATATGGAAAGGTTCATCGGGATGATAATGGCAGTCTTATACATCGCTAAATCGTTTTCAGTCAACAATAATCCGATCAAAAGAAAATCCATGGAAAAAAGTATATCTGACAAAAAATAGGTCATACTGCCATGAACTGAATATTGCCAGAATTCCTGCTTATTGATGTTGATATTGAAGTTGTTACGAATTAAAATATTTCTTTTGAAGAATATCAGAGAAATCCATGGCATAATGGCCATTGCAATAAGATACCCTAAAAGTCCCCAGAAAAGCATGCCGATTAAAGCCATAATAAGGCCTCCCAAATTGATGGAAATGTTAACCCAGGCAAATGTTTTATTGTTATGATTGATCCGATAGTAGGATTCTATGAAATTTTGGAAATAATATCCTAAGATTCTCACTCCGAACAGTAAAATTATCAACATGAGGTCGCCATACTTCAATGTATAGATATAGCTGACACCTAAAAAAATGATAAATACAGCGATATGATTGTAGAGACCTTTGTGGAACACATATTGGCTTAAATGATCTTTGGATTGTTGATCTTTTTCCAATACACCGAAGCGTAACAAGCCTTGATATGATCCCAGTCCTGTTAATGGTGCGAAAATGGCAAATACTGAAAATACCAATGCTATTAATCCGAATTCTTCCTTTGGAATCAATCTTGCAGCAGCGATATTGATTAAGAGCATCGAGAATTTGGCAATGAGCATCGCACTAAAAACAAATAATCCGTTATTTTGGATAAATTCTTTAAAAAACTTTAGAAGCTCCCTCATGATTTAAGCCATTTATATACTCCAAGCAAGCTTAGCACCAAAGTTTTATCTGTAAAGGATCCCTGTTGAAACATTGTAAATAGGTCACGCTCTATATCCTTATCTCCTGCTAATTCTATATTTTCAACAAAATATTTTTCAAAAAAAGGCTTTATCTCATGATTGATTTTATAATAATATTCATAGGGTGTCATGCTGAATTTCTCGGGCTTTCTAATTAGTTTTTTGTAATACAGCCCAAACAACCTTACCCAAAAATGGTCTCCAAAAGATGTTTTCCACACTTTGTTAGGTTTCAATAAAGGTCTTTC
>CAKUWM010000335.1 GCA_934699305.1 uncultured Saprospiraceae bacterium
GACAAAATCTCAGTGGAATGGTTGGATTTTTCAGTAGAAGAAAGTACCGGTTGTAAGAATGATGTTTTGAGAGTGTATAATGGTTCTGATATAACAGCTCCTTTAATTGGTAAATTTTGCGGATCGACATTGCCACAAAGTATCCTTGCTGACAATAATGACGGAGCCTTGACGTTTCGATTTAAAACGAGCATTGCCGTTACTTCACCCGGGTGGATTGCCAAAGTAACCTGTGTGCCGACCTCTTCAACAAAATCTAATGCAACGATTGACGCTACATTGTTTCCCAATCCATCACATGGATTGACATATATCAATATGAAGCAGCCGGGTAATTACTTTATTCAGATTAACGATGTCTTAGGAAGAAAAGTAACGTGCATAAATATGATAAATGAACAGTCTGCTCAATTTGACACAGGACATTTATCACAAGGTATTTATTTTGCCACTATCTATAAAGAAGGTCAGGTTGTAACTAAAAAATTTGTTGTTGAGTAATGCAACATAATAGAAAGAAAATAATCGTCACCGGAGGAAGTGGATATATAGGCAGTCATACGGTGGTTGAACTGTATCAATCCGGATTTGATGTTGTCATAATTGATGATTTGAGCAATTCTGATGGAAGTGCTTTAAAGGGAATTCAAGCGATTACCGGAGAAGAGATTCCTTTTTATAAAATAGATGCAGGGGATGCGGAGGCCGTAAACAAAGTATTTGAAAAAGAAGGCAAAGTCGATGGTATCATTCATTTTGCGGCATATAAAGCTGTCAATGAGTCGGTAGAACATCCGTTGAAATATTATTCCAATAATGTCGCAGGGTTGATTAGCTTGTTGAATAGCTGTATATCGCATGGGTGCCAGCGATTTTTGTTTTCCTCTTCGTGTAGCGTATATGGCGATGCTGCGCAATTGCCGGTATCGGAAGAAAGTCCACTGGGAGAGATAAGAAGTCCTTATGCAAGGACAAAGTTGATGTGTGAGGATATATTGAGAGATCTTGCTGCATCCGGCTCTTCAATGAAATCCATAGCGTTGCGTTACTTTAATCCGGCTGGAGCACATCCTTCCAATGAAATAGGAGAATCCCCTACTATTAATGCCTCCAACTTAGTCCCGGTAATAACAGAAACAGCAATAGGCAAAAGACCTGAATTTACTGTATTTGGTGACGATTATGATACCCGTGATGGCACCTGTGTCAGAGATTATATCCATGTATCAGATATAGCATCTGCTCACGTGTTGGCTATGAAAACCATGTTGGAAGAAGATTATAACCTTTCATTCGACCTTTATAATCTTGGATCTGCACGCGGTAATACAGTTTTAGAGGTGATAAATGCATTTGTTGAGGTGAATCATGTCAAGCCTCATTATTCTATTGGAGGCCGTCGAGCCGGTGATGTAATTGCAGTTTATGCCGACAATAGCAAAGCTGTAAATCAGCTGGGATGGAACCTGCAATACGACCTGAATGATATAGTCCGGACTGCCTGGAATTGGGAAAAAAAACGAAGTAACTCATTATAGTGAATGCTATAAGAATGTAAAATTGAAGGTCCAAAATAAAGTAGTGTTAAGCATCACTTATTGTTGAATATAACCTTGTGAATTAATCACCTTGATATTTTTAAGTGAATCTTCCCATTGTTGTGGTAATTGAGTGCCTAATAGTAATTTTTTATCATCTGCAAAAATGATTTGAATGCCGTAATTGCCCGAAATGTTATACGCTTTTCCATTGCCAAAAAGACCAATGCGAAAACCCCAGCCACCGTATTCCCTTATAGGAGAATATTGTCTGATATAGATGCGTGAGATCTCCTGCCAAGGATAAAATTTATATTTGAATAGAAATGGGAAAAAGCGAACATAAATTCCATCCTTTTTCAAAACGGTTTCTAATTGAAAACGCGCAATAAATAAGGTAATTAATAGGACTATTAAGGTCGTAAAAATAAGCCCATTATTACTCATGGGCTTGTCTCCAAATTGTTTTCCTCCAATGATTTGAATATAAATCCCAAATATAAAAAAGCCATTTAATGTCAATAAGATTATCCAGAGCCACCATTGTCTGAATTTTTGTTTTTCTGAAAAGTAAATCGGATTGTCCATCAGATAGAATTTTAAATATATGGAGTATGTTTGAATGACTGAATATCAAAAGAACGGAAAAAGTATATGAAAAATTCAATTATTCATTGATGCCGGTACAAAACCATTCAAATTGCAGCATAAAATTTTTACTAATTTGATGAAAAAAAGAACTTATCAATGAAGGCTCTCGCGTTTCACGTTACATTTATTTTTCTTCACAATATAGTTCTTTAAAACTTTATCAATAATGAACAATTTGGGCAAAAATTTTGTTATATTTTTAATAGGTCGGGTAAAATAGTGTAAAAATTGTAATATCCGGGTGAAAATGTACATAAAGAAAATATCTTTATATCATGGAGAAAATAGTAAAAAATTCGTATCTTCATTCCATGGTCAAAGTTGTAAAAGTTAGGGCATATCAACAAATGTAATCAACTAAATAGAATTAACGCTACATAATGCTATGATTGGTCATAATTCTTGTTGTAAGCCTTCAGGTAGAAAAATAGAAAGTAAATGTTAGTGGTGGAGGAAGTAAATTAGCTCGATATAGAGCTAAGTAAGAAAGAAGGAAGCAATTCAATTTTATCAATTAAATAACAAAAGCATTTTTTATGTCAGAAAACAATGAAAAAAAGAAATTAACCTCCGTGTCAGGACGCCCTATTGCTGAAAATCAGAATGTCAAGACTGCGGGTAGGCGCGGGCCAATGCTCCTAGAAGATTATTGGTTCTTGGAAAAATTGGCACACTTTGATAGAGAAGTTATTCCTGAACGACGTATGCATGCTAAGGGTTCAGGAGCATTCGGGACATTTACGGTAACGCACGACATTACGAAATATACCCGTGCCAAAGTATTTTCAGAAGTAGGAAAAAAGACAGATGTTTTTGTGCGGTTTTCTACTGTTGCCGGTGAACGAGGAGCTGCCGATGCGGAGAGGGATATTAGAGGCTTTGCAATGAAATTCTATACTGAAGAAGGAAATTGGGACTTAACAGGCAACAATACACCTGTTTTCTTCCTTAGAGATCCATACCGATTTCCTGATTTGAACAAAGCCGTGAAGCGAGATCCAAAGACAAATTTGAGAAGTGCCAATCACAACTGGGATTTCTGGACGTTGTTGCCCGAAGCTTTACATCAGATTACCATAACCATGAGTGAACGCGGCATACCCAAGTCTTATAGGCACATGAATGGATATGGCAGCCACACTTTTAGTCTGATAGATGCACAAAACCAACGTGTATGGGTAAAGT
>CAKUWM010000336.1 GCA_934699305.1 uncultured Saprospiraceae bacterium
TTTGTAAAACCGTATAGTGCTGATTATGAGGGTTAATCCCGATGTACGAATCGTTTCAATGGTTTCTGTAAACCATTGATTACGAGTCGTAAATCGATTCCGCAATTGACAAATGCGGAATTTGGGTTTATGGAAGGTTAGTTGGTGACTGTATTGTGCTCTAAGTTATAAAATGAAAGGAGCTCTTTGCCTATTTCAAGATTATCATAATTGCGGGCAGCGAAGACTTGTGCTCGATGGCTAATATTTTGAGATTGAATTGGATGTTCAAAACAAAAATCAATAGCTTTTATAAATTCTTCTGTTGTTTCTGCGATTAATACTTGGTTTTTGTGTTGTGCATCTATTCCTTCTAATCCTAATGAAGTTGTTATCACTATACGCCCTAAGAGCATTCCTTCCAGTATCTTAACTCTCATACCACTCCCTGACAATAGAGGAACCACCGTAATGGGATGAGAATTGATAAATTCTTTAGCGTCTTCAACTTCACCATAGAATGTTACTCCGGGTATATTTTTTTTGAAAAGATCAGCCGGCATATTTCTTCCTGCAACATGGAAGGTTATCTCTGGATGTTGTTCCAGGATTTTAGGCCATATATCATTAAGAAACCATTTTAAACCTTCTTGGTTTGGAATCCAATCCAATGAACCAATAAAACTGATGGCGGGATACTCATATATGTTCTTGTCTATTGCAAGATAATCAGAAGTGTCTAAGCCAATCGGAACTACTTTTGCTGCCTTTAAATATCCGTAAGAGCGAAATGTTTTGAGGTCTCTTTGAGTAATAGGAAGTAATAAATCAACTTTCTGTAACATCTTCAACTCAAATCTCTTCAGCTTCTTTGTAAGATAGCCTAGCAATACTTTCATGATGATAGAGTTCTGGTTGTCTGAAAGCCTTTCCCAAATTTCAAATTCAACATTATGCGATCTCAGTACAATCTTGGCATTGCTATGAGCCCTTATGATATGAATGAATTGAGTAAGATAGAGTGTTTCAAGGTGAATTACATCAAATTTTTCCGCTTTTAATATTTCAATTAATTTATTAATGAATTGTTTACTATGATAACGGCTGACATGATAAGAGTCTCTTGAAAACAAATTTAGAAAAGCACCGAAATAGGTTGCTTTATTATTGACATCAACAAAATGTACTTCTTTGTAATGTGATAATTCATTGGGAAGGGAATCACCAACGTTGTAATAATGTTTTGACGTATTCATTGCGAGTAAAGTTATTTCACAATGTAATTCAGCCAAGCTTTTACTCAGATAGTTAATAGCAATAGATTCTCCATCCATCATGGGATAGGGGAATTTTTTACACAATTGCAATATTTTCATAGTCTGTTTTCAGGATACAATGTTAGCTATTTTACAAGACTATTCTAAAACTTTAATTTTATAATTCATATTGTCCATAGTAGGAATTTTTTTATTTATTCAGTATCGACATTCCCTTTACCTTCGCGGATGACGATAGGCTCGCCTTCTGTCAGGTCTATCACAGTGCTGTGTTCCAATGATCCGGGGCCTCCATCGATAATCATATCAACCATAAGTGAGTAGTCAGAATATATGTCTTCCGGATACATATAAAACCTGTTTTCACTGTCTTCATCTACTGTTTTTAATGAAGAGGATAGGATAGGGCGTCCAAGTGCATTAATGAGCTCAGTTGGTATTTTATGGTCGGGAATTCTAAATCCGAATGTTTTGTTTTTTACATTTAATATTTTAGGAAGGTTATTGGTCGCCGGTAAAATAAAAGTATAGGGGCCGGGTGTATGTTCTTTGATAAATCTATAATTAGAATTGGAAATTTGATTTGCATAGGTCGAGGCCATTGAAATGTTACTACACATAAAAGTAAGCTGCCTTTTGTTAGGGTCAGAGTTTTTAATCTGGAATAATTTTTCAACACCTTTCTTACTTTCAGGATCGCATCCCATTGCATATACAGAATCGGTGGGATAAATAATGACTGCGCCTTGTTTCATTTTTTCTACAACGCTTGTAATTAACCTTGTATCCGGGTTTAATGGATTTATTTCTAACAACATAGTATTTATTTTTTTATATTTTAATTATCGTCAAAGTCATTTTCATTGAGCAAATCGTCAATCATATTAGCCAAAGAATCATTGAAGCTTATTTTGTCGTCTAATAAATCTCTTGAAATAATATTTAATTCAGACAAACCGTGTAAAATAATCTCCATTAAAACAATGGATTCTTGATGATTTCTAATTTTATCAATAACCAGGTCTTCCAGGCCATCGACTTGTCGAAGCTTTTGGTGAATTACTTCATCAGAGTCATTATACCAAAATTCAACCGTATTGCCTTTTGTAAACCAACTTTTTATTTTATGGTAAGCATCTTCTTCATGCTTTTTCAGCTTCTTTTCAGGATTTGGGAAGATACTGAGAAACTCCTCCTTTATGGATGCGTCAAGAAGGTGCAAGGCAACATTATATGGACCTTCTTGCTCACCTTCATAAATAAGTTCAACTTTGCCGGTGATACTTGGTATGACGCCAATAAAATCAACAATTCGAATCATGGTAGTTTCATATCCTCCTCGTAAAAGCCTCCTATAGGCTGCACTATACAAGTTTTCAAGACCTGAAATGCTCAATCTGGCTGAGACTCCACTTTGTTCATCTATAAACTCACTTTCTCTGGCTTCAAATGCTATTCTTTCTAAGATATCATGGACGTAGGGTGATAAAAAAACTTTTTCTAAGACTTCCGGTTCAATCCGTGCCTCCTGCAAAGTTATCTTTTTTGCTATGGAAATCTGATCAGGATAATGCGTAAGTATTTGACTATCAATACGGTCTTTGAGCGGCGTTATTATATTTCCTCTGTTGGTATAATCTTCCGGATTAGCAGTGAAGATAAATTGTATATCGAGTGGAAGCCTCATCTTATATCCCCTTATCTGAATGTCTCCTTCTTGTAAAATGTTGAGCAGCGAAACTTGTATTCTCGCTTGAAGATCCGGTAATTCATTTAAAACAAAGATACAACGGTTGGAGCGAGGGACTAAGCCATAATGAATAGACCTTTCATCGGTATAGCTCCAACGGTTGTTTGCGGCTTTGATAGGGTCGATGTCGCCTATGAGGTCAGCAATAGAAACATCCGGGGTGGCTAATTTTTCCAAAAAGCGATTATTGCGGTGGATCCATTCAATTTCTGTTGCATCCCCATGCTCAACAATCAGGTCTTTCGATGCCTTCGTTATAGGATTTAAAGGGTCTTCATTTAATTCACTTCCTTTAATAATAGGTATGTATTCGTCTAAAAGATCAACTGAGAGCCTTGCAATACGTGTCTTTGCCTGACC
>CAKUWM010000337.1 GCA_934699305.1 uncultured Saprospiraceae bacterium
GAGTAAGCTAAAAAAGAATGACCAAGTTGGGAGTGCCTCGCTGTACAAAACGACAATCAATTCAATAAACGAATTCAAAAAGGGGCTTACAATTTTTGATGTTACACCAGATTGGCTACAATCCTATGAAAATCATTTGACTTCTGAAGGCAAGTCAATCAGTACAGTTGGGGTGTACATGAGACATTTGCGAGCAATTGTTAATATAGCGATTGATAATAAGATTTTGCCGGCAGAAAGCTACCCATTTAAAAAGTATCAAGTTCCTTCGGGGAGAAACATTAAAAAGGCTTTGACAAATAAGGATCTGAAAAGGCTTTTAAAACATAATCCCGCAGATGCTAATCAAAAAAAAGCATTAGACTTCTGGAAACTATCTTACTATTGTAATGGCATTAATTTTACAGATATTGCCCATCTCAAAAAAGATGCGTATGATGGCAAGTTTTTCAATTTTTATCGCGAGAAAACTAAAAGAACCAAAAAAAAAGATTTGCGCCCAATTCGTGCTGCTGTCAATCAAACTGCAAAAGTGATTATAGAACGCCGTAAAACTACCGATGATGAAAATCCTTTCCTTTTTCCAGTTTTAGAAGACGGCTTATCTGCGGTAACAATTATGAACAGGTGTAAACGTTTCGTTAAATGGGCAAATAAGCATCTGGATGAGGTAGCAAAAAAGCTTAAGATTAATCAGAAGATTGGAACTTATAACGCCAGGCACAGCTTTTCTACTACATTAATGCGTAAGGGGGTACCTATATCATTCATTAAAGATAGTCTTGGCCACAGCTCTGTAATTACTACGGAGAATTACCTTGATAGTTTTGAAGATGAAACGAAAATTGAATATTCCAAACTACTAACCAAAATTTAAATATGAGTTTTTCGACTCACTTCTTTTTTACATATTCATTGCATAGTTTCTTAAAGACAATCTTTTTTGTTAGCAATTGGGATATAGAAAATCCTGAGCGTTTCAAAACAGAAATGGAGAAGAATTTGAATGCTGCAATCGAAGAGCTTCAACTATTACCATCACGAAGCATTTCTAATCAAGAGCTACTAACAAAACTAAGACGGGTTTCAAACGACTTAGACAATGGAAGGAAAAGGTTAGAAGATGAAAGCACAAATCCTTTCGCAGATATTCTTTATAAAGCTTCTGATCAATTTAAGGAGCACCTAAGCCAAATGATTAGTGAAGCCTATCAGTTACCTGTTACCCTGTTTACTTATAATGAAGAAAATACTCCAAACAAAACATCAAGTTTTAAGCACCCCATCCGTTTCTTCGAAACAATATTTAATCCTGGGAGTATAGATAATCTGAGAAACGATTTCTTTCAACACTGGGAATTCAAAGATTTTGATTGTGATCTTAACAAAGAAATATGCGTATTTGATGACTTTGTGGTGAGCTTTTACAGAGAATTTGAAGATAGAGTAAATGATGAAAAGGATCAGAGCTTAAGGTTGATAAGTAGTTCTGTAATGCAGGAATCGAATCAATCAGAAAATTATTTAAAAGCTATCTATAAAACCATTCAGACTCTTCTTCCATTTGCAAAGAGAATTCCATACAGAAAATATAGTTTCCTGGAAGGCGCATTAAAGACTATAAAGAGTACTTTGGAAGTCTATTATCCGACATTTCTAAACAGCATTAAAAGTAAAAGCCTGCCCACTAATAAAGCCGAAAACAAATTGAGCTTTCTTTTAAGGGGAAGAAAGTCCGATGAAGCAATAAAAATTTTTTTTGATCGACTCAAGACAGAAGAATTTATCGAAGAAAACACGTCCCTTGTAAACTTTAAAAAAGTGATTAAAGGAGATGAGTTTCGAGATAGAATCGTTTGGCTAAAAGGTCAGGAACACCTGAAGTACATAATCCATTCACTAATGGTCAAAAAAGTTTTAGATTATCGTGGAAAAAGTAAATGGGCTGCGGTTTGCAATTCATTTGTAAAATCCGACTTCGCAGAATTTAATCCCAAGCTTTTAGGTAAAAGTCATAATCCGTCTTATACTAACCATCTTGATAGCCTTTGTGAAATTCTATATAAAACAGACGTAAATAAATAAAAATATTTTTAACTCCGTTTCTTACACAACTATTGCCATTGCTGACCTACGTTTTTAACCACACGGAAGTCAGGCGGAACTTGCTTTTGAAGCTATTTATGGAAGTTAATTTTCAGGAACTTTGTCTAAGTTCTTTGAATATCGCAACGTCAGAGGGTATGGAAAACCTCTGAAACGGGCAGTTCGGATTTTTTAATCTTTAAAATTTAAAAAATCGAATGTTTCATTCAAGTTTTACAAAACAGTTTATGACCCTTCCGCAAGCAGCGGATTATCTGGGTTTAAGCACAAGTTGCCTGTACAAAAAAACACATAGACGGGAAATTCCGTTTTACAAGCCAGGCAATAAAATAATTTAATTTAAGATCAGTGAACTGGATGTCTTTGCATTCAGCAATAGACAAGCCTCCAGGGAAGAATTAAGACTGGAGGTTAACGATTCGTTAACAAAAAAAGTGGTGAAATGAATTGTGTAGATGAATTATACCAAGAAATGAAATCCTGGTTCGAGGATATAAAAAGAGAGGTTGTTGAGCGATTGGATAACCAATATCAAATATTCAGCTCCGCAGAGGTGTGCTCAAAGTTTGGTGTGGATGCTAAGACCTTACGTTCATGGAATAAGAAGGGGTTTCCGCATTCAAAAATTAATGGCAGGCCTTACTACACCTGGACTGATATTAAAAACTTCCTGGAAAGAAACAAAGTAGATTAACAATCAGTTTATTTAACCAAAAAGCCTCTGTTTTTCGGAACAGGGGCTTTAATTTTTTTATTATGATATTATTACCAAAAAGTATTTCAATAGAAACTATCCATCAGGAAGGAGAAATGAAAATACAGGATTATTACCCCCAAAGAATGGAAGCTATTATCAGGCTGATACAAAAAGAAAATTTTGCTACAGTCCAGAAAAGAGGCTCAAGGGAGCTTGCCGAAAAGCCATATGTTAATTCCCGGGATTTGAATAAGATTTGTGGCAATTACAAGGAGTACATTGACGTATTATTCCACCTGGATCTGATAATTATTGATGATGAGTATTCTCATGATGGTATAAACCCGTATTTGGAACCCTATCCAAAATCTTACGAATTTACCCCCATTTACCGTGAAAAGCTTTTCTATCAGAAGACTAAAGGTTATGATAGGAAGGAATTAATATTAAATAATAATAAGTATAAGTTAGATAATTATACCATGTGTGTGCCTAAAATAGGTTGACATTTTTTAATAATTATTCAAAAAGGTCAAGCTGAATATCGAGCCTATTTTC
>CAKUWM010000338.1 GCA_934699305.1 uncultured Saprospiraceae bacterium
GCACCACTACGGAGTCAGAATTCTGATTCTTTATGCGTCCTGATAGTGTTGCATAATCTTTAATTCCGGTATGGCAGGACAAGGCGAAAAAGCCGATGACCAAGATTGCGAAAACGTTTTTTAATATCATGTATTTGTGCTATTTTTTATACTTAGACACTCCATCCTTAAGCCATTCTAAATATTCTTCAGCATTGGGTGTATAGCCAACAGGAGCATTGAGATTTTTTTCATCATGATCTAAAAGAACATAAAAAGGTTGTGTATTTGTTTTATATTTTATGGTTTGGAATTCGCTCCATTTCTGCCCGATATACTTTAATTGCTTACCCGGCTTTAATTTAGATTCTATAACTTCATCAGCTTCAAGCTTCCGTTTGTCGTCGACATATAACGAAATCAAAACCACTTCGTTCTTAAGAATATTGAGTATTTGGTCATCTGGCCAAACGTTCTGTTCCATTTTTCTACAGTTTACGCAGGCCCAGCCCGTAAAGTCCAGCATAACCGGCTTGTCAACCTTTTTGGCATAGGCCATGCCTTGATCGTAGTCGTTGAATGCCAAAATCTGATGTGGGGCCAATAGGTGCCCGCCTTCAGGAAGCACTTGTGTCTCGGCAGAAGTCATTCCTCCTCCGGTTTTCGAATTACCGACACCATAAGGCGATTCAGAATAATCTAAAGGTGGCGGGAAGGCACTGATCAGGTTGAGGGGCGCACCCCAAAGTCCTGGAATCATATAAATAGTAAAACTGAGTACCAACAATCCGAGACTCAATCGTCCAACCGAAATGTGGGTCAAAGGCGAATCGTGCGGCAATTTGATCTTTCCGAAAAGATAGAAAGCCAGGGCACCAAAAATAGCGATCCAGATGGCGATGAATACTTCGCGCTCCAGGAAATGCAGTTGAAGTACCAAATCCGCTTGGGAAAGGAATTTAAAGGCAAAAGCAAGTTCCAAAAATCCGAGAACAACTTTGACCGTATTCAACCAGCCTCCCGATTTAGGCAACGAGTTCAGCCAGCCTGGGAATGCGGCAAACAATCCGAACGGCAATGCCAGCGCCAAGGAGAAGCCTAGCATCCCGAGCATCGGCGCCAGTCCGCCCTTGGTAGCAGAAAGCACAATGATATTGCCCACAAACGGCCCCGTGCATGAAAAAGAGACAATGGCCAGCGCCAGCGCCATGAAAAAGATGCCGGTATAACCACCTTTATCGGCCTTGCGATCAACTTTATTTGCCCATGACTGCGGCAGCATGATCTCAAAAGCACCCAAAAAGGATACCGCAAAAACAATTAAAATAAGAAAGAATATCAGGTTAAAGGCGACGCTGGTGGAGAATTCATTAATGGCACTCGCCCCAAACACGGCAACAACGCCCGTACCAAGAACCAGGTAGATCACGATAATACAAAGCCCATAAATGAAGGCATTTTTAATGCCCTGAGCTTTATCTTTACTTTGTTTGGTAAAGAAACTTACCGTCATGGGTATGAGTGGGAAAACACAAGGTGTAAACAGTGCAATAACACCTGCGCCGAGACCAAGGACAAAAATGGTCCAAAGACCGGTGTTTTCGGCTTCTTGTTCCTCCTTTTCCGTGACGATGACCTCTTTACCGCCATCGGTCTTGACAGGTTCCTGAAAATCGATGGTGGCGTCATTGTCTGAAGTTTTGGCATCTGTTAGCTGAAACATCAATTCAACTTCCTCAGGAGGCAAACAGCGCTCATCATCACATACCATGAATTCCACAAAGGCATTGACGACAGATTTTTCGGCATTAACCGTAATTTTCTGCTCAAAAGTGGCTGACGTTTCAAAATAGGTTATCGTCATGTCAAACACAGGATCGATTACAGTCTCCCCTTCTCCTTCAACCGTATTTCCCAATAAGATAAAAGCCCCATTCTCATCATCATAAGTAAAAGTCGTAGGAATAGGACCGTCTTCAGGAACAGTTTGGGAATACAAATGCCATCCCGATTCAATCGTTGCTTTACTAATTAAATTATATTCCTTGTCAGAAATTTTTTCTACAGTAGTGGTCCATTTGACAGGATCATAGACCTGTGCATTCGAAAGCCATGAAGCAAGAATAAGAATGAATATTAATGGGTATTTCATTGGAACTTAATTAAAATGAAAAAAAGCTGCGTTAACAGCTCTTTTAGCTTTCTTCACACTTAGAGCTAATTCAAATAACATTCTATGAAATCTTGTTTGGTGAAGAAAAATTAAAGCAATAGATTATTGTCGGTTTACTTAACATCAAAAACCAAGTCAACTTCTTTTGGTGGCAAACATTGGGTGTCATTGCAAACCATAAATTCAACCACAGCATTGACTTTGAATGGCTTCATGTTTTTCACTTTGATGCGCTGTTTAAAATCGGCCGATTTATCGAAATATTTAATCCGCATGTCAAAGACCTTATCGTGAATTTCATGACCGGCGCCTTCCTTGGTATTTCCTTTTTTGAGATAATCGGAACTTCCTTCAAAGACGAAACTTGTTGGCACCGGGCCATTCTCTGGTACCGATTGTGAATAGAGGTGCCATTCTCCTTGAATGGAAGCCGTGGCGACCAACTCATACTCACTGTCTGAAATTTTATTAACCGATGTTTTCCATTTTACCGGATCATGGATTTGGGAAAACCCATGAATACTAAATAAAAACAGAACTAAATAGATGATGTTTTTCATAATATTTGATTTTTAATTTAATGGTTTCACAACGATTTCAGAAGTCTTGGCACCTTTGAGTACTTTGTTGGTAAACTCCTTGATATCCTTTACTGAAATGTTTTTTACAATGTTTTCGAAATTTTTAGGATCGTTCATATCATACCCTTCACGATAGAAGTTGGTCAAAACCGCCATATCATAACGATTAAATCCTTTTTGCTGTGCACGTTCCTTTAAATAATTGGTAGTGGTTTTATCCAAATCGTTTTGATCGATATCGCCATCTGCAATTTTACGAAGTTCTGCATGGACAATTTCAACGAGTCTATCAACTTTATCAGGATTAGAGTCAAAACCTACCATAATGGTCGCTTCTTCAACAGGTCGTTTTGAGAGAACCACATAAGCGCTCGCCCCATAAGTACCACCTTCCTGCTCTCTTAGGGTTTCGGTATATCTCAATTTAAGTATGTCACCAAGGGCTCTGGACACCAATGCATTTTTTAAGGTGTAATCCAAATCATTTTTATAAGTAATCCTTACCGTACTTTTTGGATCTTCCATTTTTAAGTGGACATCCTTATCGATTTTATTGCTCAACCCGTCGGTAGAATTGTCTGTATACTTTTCAGTTTCCTTCTTGGTAGGGATG
>CAKUWM010000339.1 GCA_934699305.1 uncultured Saprospiraceae bacterium
AATAGATCCATTAGAGAATTCCAGAGGTTTTGGTCCGCAAGTGGCGTATCAAGACCTTAAAGGATTAATGGAGCGAAATTGGGAAAAATATCCTACTGTGGGCTATTATATTCCGTCATTTGGAAGTCATAAATATGATGATCTGGCACGTGACATCAAAAACAGAGGAATTGAAAAAGGGGTAATTGTGAATATAGTTTCTAATTCTCTTCGTAGAGCTAAAGAAAAGGATTATTCCCAGGAACTATCAAAAATAATGGAGATATACCAAAAATTAGCATTATATCCGTCAGTTGCCGCACAAGGAAACATTACCTATGGTCATATTAAATCGGGGGAATATTTAGTTTCAGCCCAAACGTCCACTATGGATTCTTTGCTCTCTCCTGTCGTCAATCCGAACTTGAAGCCTGGATTTTCTCATGAAAGGCCAGGATATGCTCTGCAAGTGGAAAATTATTTAAAAGTAAAGGAAAGAGAAAACACTGACAAAAATATAGAGTTAGCTAATAAAACACTTAGTGTGTATTCTGAATATTTGGGCATGCCTGTTTTTGACTTGAACGGCTTGTACAAGTCAATACATGCGGGTAATTATGTAACCCATGACGGAGTAAAAGTAGATCCTAATTTCGAAGACGGGAATTTCTTTAGTGCTGACCGAACGACCCCTACGGCTTTTGGACATGCGGTGATAGCTAATGAGATGATCAAAGTGATCAATAAACATTATAAAACGGAGATACCGCTGATCCATACGAAAGGATTTTTGCAGTGAACAGACAGTAAACGGCCATTTACTTCTTTTTTGCGTCGTTCACTGCAATAAGCCTGCAATCCACTGCAAAGATTTGGATAAGAAGTGGATTGGCTTTAAGTTGGCCTTATTTTAAATTAAGAGACTATCCAGGCAAAGGTGCTTAATCAGGTAAGAAATTTATGAATTTTAAAACACATATAAATGCGTAAAATAATGATTTTAAATCTACTATTGGCCGCTGGCAGCTTGATGAGCTGCGATAGCAATGCTCTTTTGGAGCCGGAGTTCCCTGAGGTTTCGATTATCGAGGGGGATACGGTGAAAATAAGAGATGACAAAAGAAGCCTGGAACTTGTTCCCCGGTATGAAACCGCATGGTTTTTTGATAACACGGTGGTAGGGGATACCGTTATACCGTTTACGCCTGCTCCCGTCATTAAGCCCTCACGCTACCCTGATCTATCGAAGCTAAAGAACAATGCCGTGGCGGAACTGGCAGGGAAACCGTTTAAATTAGTCTCAGCAGGGGGTGATATGGCCTTTGGAAGACGTGACGGCGGCTTCTTTAACGAGGGCATGCTGACCGCTTATCCTACTCTTATAGCGAATCAGATGGGGGTGGAGTTTAAAAACCCGCTTTTTGACAAAGAAGATTTTAATGGTTATCGGAGGAATGTGGAAACGACCTTTAACCCTACCGGTGGACCGGTACCTAAAAGGAAACAGGCGGTCAATAACCTGGCTGTCAGAGACGGGAAATTTAAGGTCTATTCCGGTGAAATGGATAATTATTATCTGGGCTCCTATGTTGATGCCAGGTGGGGGAATAAAGTTAGAGACTGGACTCAATCCAGTTATTATGCTTTTGCCGAATCATACGATAAGCAAAACAAAGGGTTCGGCTACTCTTTAAAAGAGAATAAGTTGAAATTTGATTTTGTAATTGTAGATATAGGATTGCAAAATTTGTTTGGGAACCCTGTAGGGCTGGGGGGAAATAGTTTTTGGGAGCCGGTTTCACTTGAAGAACTGCAAAAAACCACACCCGGTGATAAAGTAGATGTTCCGGGTTTAGGCCATCTGGGACTCGGAACTAAGGATACCTATCCGAACCTATTCAGATTATTGGTAAGTCAGTCGCTGAATAGAGGGCTAATTATTAATTGTCCTGATTTGCAAGACCTTCCTTATTTTGCGAAAAACTACAGCAGTGATGTATGGGAAGTTATCAGGAAGTACAAAGTATTGGAAGAATACAGTTGGCTGGCAAATGGGGATAGGAGAATATTAGGCAGCACCAAGATAGACTCTGTTCTGGCCCCTAATGTAAATATTAATATTAAGCCGGGGATACGGCGATCTTATTATAACTCTGATAAAGACAAGGACTTAGATAAAACGGTTGTGGCTAAAGATCTTTTTCAGCTTACTTTAGACGGAGTAACTGAAGTAAATAAAAAAGCAGAGATACTGAGGGAATACTCTCAAATGGCTTTTTTTGACATCAATGCCTTTTATAAAAGGATCAACAGGGGCGGAGTTACTACTGACGATGGAGTGGAGATTGTAGCGAGGTGGCCTGGTGGTAATTTCTTTTCTACTGATGGGATTTTCCCCTCTGCTTTTGGACAGGCGGTGATAGCTAATGAGATGATCAAAGTGATCAATAAACATTATAATGTAAATATTGAGTTAGTCCCCACAAAAGCGTTTTTAAACGAATCCGTTAAATACTAGATCCCAAGATTATGAAAAAAGCATTTGTATTTTTAATACTGTTCTTTAGTTCTTTAAACGAGATAACGGCTCAAATCTCTCAATCGGAATTTTTTAATAGGTTTTCGTCTGATAGGGTTACTTTTCCAGTTGAGGGAGCTGTGTTCCAAATGAATAGTTCGGGTAAGCACAATTTGAAGTTTGTAGGTCAATCCTTAGTTTCAACAGGTTCTTTGGGTTATACACTTTGGAAGAAGAGCGGGGATGGAGACAATGACTGGGTAATAGTTTCAGGCCACAATAATATAAATATACCTAGCTCAAATTTTATATCGGTTTCAGGTGAAACGGGCAGATTATTTCATTATACAATCGGTGATTTAGATAAAGGGTGGTATAAGCTGAAAGTGCATAAATATATGAGACTTTCTATAGTTGTGCCTATTTTCAGAGCATTAACAAAACATCAAGTGCAGTTTGGGGTGGGGGATGTATATTATGTAGCCGGTCAGTCAAATGCGTCTGGCTGGTATTGGAGTGCTGAAGGAAATCTTGATAATGCTATATCTACCACAGGAGAAGTGGCTAAATCATCACCAATGGTTCAGACTCTCAGCTTCAAGGATCGTGACACTCCTAACTATTTAAAAAGAGGAATTCCCTATAAGGGAGATGAGCATAAATTTGTACCAATTATAAACAAGGAAATCCCTACAGATTTAAGCCAGATAGAAAACGAAAGAATTAATATTTATCCTAACGGATATAATTCATGGGCTTATGGGCCATTAGGGTATAAGATTGCAACTAATAATGAGACTGGGCATAAATATTCGGGTACGCCTACTCTATGGTTTAAC
>CAKUWM010000340.1 GCA_934699305.1 uncultured Saprospiraceae bacterium
TTTCCAGTCGCCGGAAGTGGGGTTGATAGACGTGAGCAGCATACCCAATGTCGTTGATTTACCACTACCATTGGGACCCAACAGGCCATAAACATTGCCTCTTTGGACTTGAAAAGAAAGGTTATCCACAGCCGTCAAACTGCCGAATCTCTTGGTTAGATTAAAAATCTCAAGCACATTTTCCATACATCCAATATTTGTATAGGCGAAGATAAATAAAAATGCCAAAGGCCCCGGTACTTTCCGACCAAGATGATGTTATACCCGACGAAATTTATGCTATATTTAGTTTTTAGAAAATTTAAAAGATTTATCGGATTTTAGGCTTATAAAAACCAACTTTCTCTCAATATTTTGGTAGGAAATTTTTACACATTGGTCGAAATAGATATTAAAATTACGCTAAATAAACCATCTTTGCTGAACCTAATACATTGTATTACATTTATTGTGTAAAATGAGCTTACAAAAGCATTAGGTCTAATACAAAACCTATCAAATCTATTGTAAATGAATAAGTTATTTTTAATTTTCTTCGCTTTAATTATTCAAAGTAATATTATGCAAGGACAGAAAGCGCCAATTATTGACAGGGATTTATTTTTTGGCAATCCTGAAATATCCGGTGGACAGCTTAGCCCCGATGGCAAGTGGATTTCTTTTATGAAAGAATACAAAGGAATCATGAATATTTGGCTCAAAAAATTTGATGAACCCTTTGCCAAAGCAAGGCCGTTGACTGACAGTAAACGCCCATTTTACGGATATTACTGGTCAGAAGATGGTAAATATATCCTGTATGCTAAGGACAAAGATGGTGATGAAAACATGAATATCTATGCCGTTTCTCCCAATGAAAAAGTCGCTGCCGGCAAATTGCCAAAGTCACGCAACCTTACACCGATGAAGGACGTGGCAGCGCAGATCTATGCCACCAGCAAGAAAAATCCGGATGTCCTGATGATTGGCATTAATGACAGAGATAAGGCATGGCACGACCTGTACCGCCTCAATATATCGACCGGCAAGCTCGAGATGATGTACGAAAATAAAGACCGCATCACGGGTTATGACTTCGACTGGGACGACAACTTACGGGTATTATATCAAACGGATGAAAAAGGAAACACGCAATTTTTATATAAAAACGGAGATGCATTAACACCGATATACGAAACCTCAGTTACTGAGCAAGCAAGTATTTCGGGATGGAATGAAGACAATTCCAGGTTTTACTTGATTACCAATAAAGGTGACCTCAACCTGACCACCCTGTATCTGATGGATCCGGTAACAAAGGAGTTAACCTATATCGAAAGTGATCCCAAGAAAAAAGTCGATTTTGGCGGTCTTAGCTTAGACAGAAATACCCGTAAAATCATCTCTACCTCATATACATCAGACAAGACTGTATATTTTTGGAGAGATAAGACGTGGGAAGAAAATTATAATTATTTGCAGCAAAAATTTCCGGGTAGAGAAGTAGATTTTCAAAGTTATACAAAGGATTATTCTAAGTTTCTCGTAGCAGTCGGAGGAGATAGATATATTTCTGATTCCTATTTCTTTGATGCCAAAACTAAAAAACTCATTTTTCAATACACTCCAAGACCCAAATTGAAAAAATTTGAGAAATATCTTGCTCCGATGAAGGCAGTATCATATCCCAGTTCAGATGGGATGCTCATACCGGGATATTTGACTTTGCCTGTAGGAAAGGGTATCAGAAATCTGCCTACGGTCATCTTAGTACACGGTGGACCAAAGGGACCAAGGGATTATTGGGGATATAATTCATTTGTTCAATTTTTAGCCAATAGAGGTTATGCCGTACTTCAGCCCAATTTCAGAGCCAGTGGCGGCTACGGCAAAGCATTTCTAAATGCGGGTGACTTGCAATGGGGTAAGCTCATGCAGGACGACATCACCTGGGGTGTTAAATACCTCATCAAACAAGGGTTTTCCGATCCATCAAAGATTGCCATCATGGGTGGAAGTTATGGTGGTTATGCGACATTAGCCGGCCTTACCTTTACACCCGATGTATATGCTTGTGGCATAGATATCGTCGGACCGAGCAATTTATTTACGCTGCTTGAATCCGTACCGGCATATTGGGAGTCCGGACGAGCCTTCCTCTATGGTATGACCGGCGACCCGAATACCGAAGAAGGTAAGAAGCGCATTAGAGAATCAAGTCCATTGTTCCACGCAGATAAGATAGTAAAGCCGCTCCTCATCGTACAAGGCGCCAATGACCCTCGTGTTAAGAAGGCTGAAGCTGACCAGATAGTCATCGCGCTCAGAGATAAAGGGAAGGATGTGGAATATCTCCTTGCTGACGATGAAGGACATGGATTTGCCAAGCCGGTCAACAATATGGCAATGTTTGCATCCATAGAAAAGTTTCTCGCAGGTTTCTTAGGGGGCGAATATCAGGCTTCTATGCCGGAAGATGTCAAGAAGCGATTGGCAGAACTACAAGTGGACATCAAGACAGTAACATACACACCCAAAGTGGCTGTTACTACAGTAGCCGCACTCCCGGAGATCAATAACACCTTTAAACCCGGCACCTCAAAGTACGACGCTAAGTTAGAAGTCCAGGGTCAGACTATCCCTATGGAGATGACGCGTGAGATATTTCAGAATGGAGACAACTATATTGTTTCGGACAAAGCAACCAGTGCAATGGGAGACATGAAGGACGAAATAACCTATAACTCTACATTCCAGCCTATATCCCGAAAAGTAGAACAAATGGGACAGGTCGTTCTGATGAACTATACTGCCGGAAAGATCCAAGTTGAGATGCAGGGTAAAAAATTAGATTTGGATGTCAAAGGCGCCATATTAAATGATGGTCCGGGAATGGACATTATCGTAGCCGGCTTACCACTTGAAGAGGGTTATTCTGTCATTGCAGAGATGCCTGATATGACAACCATGAAGGCAAAGCAGGTAAAGCTGACTGTAGTAGGTACAGAAAAGATCAACGATGTCAACCACACCAAGGTCGAAATCACCGCTATCGATAATCCGGCAGACAAAATCACTCTATGGATAAATCCAAATACAGGCGATGCAACCAAGATGGTTCAGGTCGTGCCTGCGATGGGTAATGCTATAATTACGACAACAAAGAAATGATACACAAATAAATTTTAACCCTTATTTTGCATTTGAAAATGTGATACGAATTGTAACAAAAAAATAGTTCAAACTATTTTATTGTTTTACAATCGTAATACCGCTGATACTTTTAAATAGACCAATGTGTCTTTTCAATTAATTGGTCTATTTAAAAGTCAAATCAGAATTGAATCGATAAAGGA
>CAKUWM010000341.1 GCA_934699305.1 uncultured Saprospiraceae bacterium
GTGTAAAATGGAAGAGGTCAATCCTGCCCATTGGTTAAAATATGTTTTGGATAACATTCAAAATGCGAAAATCAATAACCTGAAAATATTTTACCCTAGAAATTTTAAGAATATAAGAAAGACGTAGTTGGTCGGGGAGATACTTACCAAGCTTGCACAAGATGACATTTTAGTGGTTGACGATTTCAATTTCATCATTAAAGTAATCTATCAATGCAATATCTATAAAATAGTTATTTTTCATATCACTTATAATTTCTACTGTTTTATTCAATACTTCCGCGAAATTATAAAACTTGATTTTATCATTTTCTCGCATAAAATGCATTAAGTCCTCTAAAGTTTGATTAGGCAAAGAAACCTCTCCTTCTGCTTTGTAATAAGCATCTGTCCAAAGAATAACTTTATCGCAATTTATTTTACTAAGGATGTCTATATAGCCTTTCCTTACTTTTAATTTTTCTTGAATAGCTTCAAAATAGGAGTCGTATAGATGATTATTCTCCCCAATAATGTCTCTTATGAAAAAATGCCACATATTGCTTAAAGGTATAAAGTTTAGTTGAAATAAACCATTGCAATAAAATTCTAACAACATTTCTTTTCCATATTCAAAATCAACTGGTATGCTAAGTTCATAATCACAATAAATATTGCTTGATTTTAACGGCTTATCATCATCTATTTTCCAATAATTTACAGTCAATTTATAATCGACATTTTGTTTGAAATCGAAGTATTCATTTTCCCTATCATATTCTGTGTTTTCTTCATCAATATTGGCAAAAAAACTTACTATCAAGTTAACCTTACTGGAGTTTCCTCAAAATTTCCCCCTAAAATTTTAATTTCCCTTTACTTATAGGCATTTATGATGTTTTATAAGTGTAAGGCATGATTTTTTTGTTAAAAAAAACAGATTCCTCAAAAAAATGCATCCATTTTCGTAAAATGCAATACCAAACAACATTTCAATACGATTATGGATGCAAACTCTTCTACTATCAACCGTTTCAAGGCACAAGTTAATAAATTTTCGGGAATCATTTCAAAAGAACTTAATAAAGTTCAAAGCAGGCTTGTTAAAGAGCTTGTTTATGGCATTCAAGCATCAAAAGATATTAAAATTTCCAGTGTTTCCAGGAGTCTTCAAGAATCTATACCATTAGCTAAAACTGAGGACCGTATTTGCAGGAATTTGGCAGCTAAGGATATTAGTTCTGATATAAACGCCCAAATATTACGCTTAGGAAGTAGTAAAGTAACTAAGGACATGGTGATTACAATCGACCCTGGTGATATCACTAAGCCTTATGCCAAGGCGATGGAAAACCTTTGTAATGTTTATGATGGTAGTAAAGGAGCAACGGCTATAGGTTATCATTTATGTCAGGTGACAGCAGCAAATTTGGAGCATAATACAATAGTGCCATTGTATTGCGAGGTATTCTCAGACAAGGAAGCAGATTACAAAACAGCTACCAAGAAAGTTATTTCCATAATAGAGCATCTGCATCAAAGCATTGGTAGTAATGGCGTTTGGGCGATAGACCGTATGGGAGACTGTAACGAGATTGTGGATTGTTTTCTGGATAAGGGCTTAGATTTTGTAACCCGTCTTAAGCTCAACCGCTGGCTTATAGTCCATAATAAAAACGGAGGCGAGGTGCCGGTAAAAACAGCAAACTTAGAAAAACACATGAAGTTAAACTTCAGAGCACAGATAACTAAAATAGACAATGGGAAAGAAAAGCTTTTGAACCTAAAATTCGGTATAAAAAAAGTACAACTCCAAAATGACCCTAAACAATGGCTCAACGTATTGTTTATAAAAGGTTATGGAGCTAAACCAATGATTCTGCTTACTAATCTTGAACCTGATAAAGACAATACGGCACAAGTATTCCGAATTTTAGAAATCTATCTGACCCGATGGAAATGTGAAGAATGTTACCGTTATCTGAAACAATCCTACAAATTGGAGGATATAAGAGTGCGTAGCTATAATGGAATTAGAAACATGGCTGCAATTGTTCATGCAATAGCTTATTTTATAAGTATTTATATAGGAATTAGCCTTAAACTAAAAGTATTGGTTCAAAAAATATTTATACTTTCAAAACGCTTTTTTGGTGTATCTTCGTTCTTTCACTATGCAATGGCTGATGGAATTTTTGAGCTACTCTCTAAAACACATACTGGTATTCAACAATCAGAAGCTAAAGAAAAACCAAATGCACAACTGACCCTGTTTGAGGATTTTTTTTGAGGAAACTCCAGTAAAGAGTATAAATTTTAGAGTATAAAATTTAAATTTCCCCCCAAAATTCGTATTTTCGTTGCTGCTAATGGGCTGCCTTAGATTAGATATACTAGACCAAAACTTTGTACCGATGCAAATCGTGTACAAAAGAGCTTTTGCTTTAAAAACTTTCTATGATGCCGGAGGCAGCAAGCTTAGAGAATACATAACAGACAGCAACAGCCAAAAACAGATAGACTATATCGGCAATATTGTATTTGAAAACAAAGTGATACAATATATCAGTATGCCATCCGGACGTACCACCTTTAAAAACAATACTACCAAAGAAGAATATTTTATCAAAGACCACTTGGGCAATATCCGTGCTATCATAGGCGAGAAAGAACAGAATGTGGGTATATCCGGTGGTCAGTACGTGTATGTGGCAGGCTACGAACTTGGCGATGCCCAACAAGAAGGCGAGCTGTTTGAAAACATAGAGGAAGTGAGAGAAGGCAGACCCGGTGGCACATCCGGAAACGACTATGCCGCACTCTTGGATGGCAGCAACAGCTTTGGCACCTCTATTCTGTTGCAAGTGATGGCAGGCGACCGCATCAATGTCAATGCAGAAAACTTTTACAACCAACTTAACACGCCTCCCGACGATGAAGAAGGCAGTGGCAGCATCATCGGTCAGATATTGGGCAGCATGGCTTCCGGCACCGGTGGCGTGGTGCTTACAGAGGGTGGCAGTAGTGGAGCAATACCCACAGAGGGATTAGACCCAGCTTTGATGGAAGATGTTTATCAGATGCTTCAAACTGCCAATGCCGACAGCACCAAACCCAAGTCCTTTCTCAACTATTTATTTTTTGACGAGGCAATGCAGCTCCGTCCGGAGCACAGCCATTTGTGGCAGGCAGAGGGCGAGGGTAACTGGGGCGAGATAGGCACCGATGAAAATAATTCCATAGAAGTGCCCGAAAATGGAATTATCCTAGTATATTTGTCGAACCAAAGTGTTGCCAATGTCTTTTTTGACAATTTGGTGGTGAGTATGGAGGCGGGCAGCTTGTT
>CAKUWM010000342.1 GCA_934699305.1 uncultured Saprospiraceae bacterium
AAAATATGGCGCAAGCGATGTTGCAATTGCAGAAAAACTCGTCGAAAGTATCAAAAAAGAAATAAAAAATGTTTAGACAGACTTGTCTGTATGTTTTTTATTGTATACATTTGCTTTCATAAAAGCAATGTATATGAACACTCCGAAAGAAAGAATAATTGGTACCGCTTCAATCCTGTTTCACCAACAGGGTTACAATAGCACAGGCATTAATCAAATTATCAATGAAGCGAACGTTGCCAAGGCGAGTTTTTATCAGCATTTTAAATCAAAGGACGATCTATGTATTGCGTTTCTAAATGCAAGACATGAATATTGGTTTTCCGAATTAATGATGTACGTCTCAAAATCTAAAAGCACAAAGAGAAAAATACTGAATGCCTTTGATTTCATCATCTATATGAACGAAAAGGAAAATTATAGGGGGTGTAGTTTTTTGAATATCCTGTCGGAGATATCGAAAGAACAATGCACCATACTTTTAGTTATACAGGCACACAAAAATGACCTTAGAAAATTTTTTGAAAAAGAGCTTGGACAGGAATTGTTGTCCGCTCATATCTACCTGTTATTTGAAAGCTCAATTATAGAAAGCCAACTGTTTAAATCAAATGAGTTGGTCGATAAATCAAAAAAAATCGCGAACAGTTTAATTTAAATTTTAAAGCAATGGAACAGAAACATCCTTTACCTCCATTTACTTTGGAGACGGCAAAACAAAAAATCCAAATGGCGGAAGATGCCTGGAATACTAAAAATCCCGAAAGGGTATCAATGGCTTATACTATTGACAGCGAATGGCGAAATCGAAATCTCTTTATCAATGGTCGGGAAGAAATTGTACGATTTTTAACCCAGAAATGGGAAAAAGAGTTGGACTACAAACTTAGAAAAGAATATTGGACGCATACCGACAATAGAATTGCCGTTAGGTTTGAATACGAATACAGAACTAAAGAGGGTAAATGGTTCAGAGCCTACGGTAATGAAAATTGGGAGTTTGACGAAAACGGCTTGATGAAAAAACGATATGCAAGTATAAACGACCTGGAAATAAGTGAGGTCGACAGGTATTTATAGAATGCTTCATTATTGTTAATAGAAAATTTATACTAGAAACGGACGAATAGGACAAAAATGGTCTCTATTACAGTATTCGACTTGCGGAAAAAAGCATATCTTAAAAACCTAAAGAAAGAAAATAATGTTTTATCAAAAAATTATTCCAGTCAAGCCTTTAGAAGACTATATCCAGTACTTTTGGATATTGGAAGATTTCAAGGATAATGAAACTAACAAAATTTTTAAGATCATTCCCGATGGATTACCTGCATTGATATTCCAAAAAGGGCCGAATTTGTTTTTTGATAAAGAGGATACGGCTATGCCTCAATTATTTCTATATGGGCAGTCAACTAAATATACTGTACATAAGGTGACAGGGTGTTTTGGGATTATGGGGGTGTATCTGCAACCGACAGCTTTAAAAACGCTTTTTAATATTGATGCCTTTGAATTAAACAATCAAAATGTTTTCTTAGAACACGTTATTGATGAGCCAATTCTCGAACAACTTGTCGATGCCACTTCTGTAAATGAAAGAATAGATATTTTAACCTGTTTTTTCCTTCGTCTAATACAGAGGACTAAATGCAATAATGGAAAAGCTGAATTTGCATCGATACTATTGCAAAAAGGCAAAACGCTGAAAGAAATTCAAGTTGAAATAAACATATCGGAACGGTCTTTGGAGAGGCTTATAAAACAGTATGTTGGGATGTCGCCTAAGATGTTTTCAAGGATTATCCGATTTCAAACGGGTTTAAATACATTACGCCGAGCCGATTTTAGAAGTTTAACAGAACTTGCCTATATAGCAGATTATTTCGATCAATCACATTATATTAAGGAGTTTAGAGAGTTTACTGGAACTAATCCTAAAGACTTCATGCTTAGTACGAATGAACATTTAGCGAACTTCCCTTTGTGGATTGATTAGTTATCAATCATTTCTTTGATACCTGTCGGATTTTTACAATTACACAAAATTTGCCACCCATAATTTTGATCTTAAATCAGAAGCATGATGTTTGGTATGCCTCTAAAGAAGAAATACCATTTATTTTTTGTAATATGAAATAAGTTCAAGATGGGTAAAGATAATATCCTGAAAGTCGTTAGGTTAAACCCTAAAAATATTTCAGTCCCAGTCGGGAAGTATTCACACGTAACCATCATCCCGAGAAATTCCGTTTTATATACGTTTTCGGGACAAATCGGAACGGATAGAAACGGGAATATACCCGAACTGTTTAATGAGCAGGTGCATAACACATTTATAAATATTGAACAGATTTTGGAAAGTCAAAACTTAACCTCTGATAATGTAATAAAAGTTAACATATGGGCCACGGAAGAAATTGACTGGAATTTCTTATATGCAGACTGGGATAATTTATTTGGAGACACTTACCCGTCAATGACTGTGGCCTATGTTAAAGGATTGGGGTTTGCAGAACTTAAAATCGAGGTTGAAATTTGGGCTTGTAAACAATGACTAAGAATGGAAAGATTTAAAGTGCTTTGCGTTTGTGTACGGTGAATATGGTCGGGCCAAAAAGTGATGATCGATAAAAATACAACAAACAAATGGCATGAGGTAATTGTAGATAAGTTGGCATCTATGATCATTGATACACCTGCTGGTTCTATTATTTTACTTTCAAATGAAACATTGTTTTTCATCTGATGTCTGTCAATTCACTCCATTAGGATTATTTATTTATAGACTTTTTGGATTGGTTTGCAAGTACGGTGACCAGTTGTTTAAATTATAATATATTGATATATTTGTATTGAGATAGCTTTCTTTAGAATTACCCGAAAGGCAACCTATTTGGAAATTGAGATTACCTTTTAAGGCTGCCTGAAGTTCTAAGGATGCTATTTGCTAACTTACCTATTGAAAATTGGTTCAGCAGGTAGTAAATTCTTTCCATACTAAAACTGAAAAAGTAGTGTATTATGGAATTAATAATGCCCGATAACCAAGCGCTTGATTTTGAAGAAGGCTTGCCGGAACATTTTGCGGGGTCGCAGCTTTTAGGTGCAGCTACATTGGCTGCTAAAACCACCGATGTGGAAGTTGTAATACAAAGCTTTTCCGGTGCTGGTTATTCTGTTCAGCTCTGTAGCGGGCATAATGCCAAAAAGATCATTGCCAATAACACCTTACGCATAGGTGATATCCATGCTACATTTGCACTGAAAAACAGCTTCAGGAAAAAGATGGGTATTCATAATAGCTTACATATAAGACAAGGTT
>CAKUWM010000343.1 GCA_934699305.1 uncultured Saprospiraceae bacterium
TGCCGAGTTGACGCGGGAAGAAACGGAGGGAATCCTGGCGCGGCTGCGGAACGTTACACCGGTGCCGGTGCATCCCTTTAATCAGGCGGCTTACGTGATAGATGTGGCGAAGCGGGCGGTGGCCCGGGCCGGCTTTGATTTTGACGGGATCGTGCTTTCACAATAAGTAATGTTTCGGGATAGTATTTTCCCGAAACACAGCTATTGCCAGACCCTTGGTAGTAGCTAGCTTGTAGTTAGTAGATTATACGACGGAAGGTCAGGGTTTGGCGTTATTCGTAGCATCAATCGAAAATCTATCATTGGGAAGAAAATATAAAAGCATTCCAAAATACAACGAGTGGATTAATTGAACAGAAATTGCTCCCCAGTTTTCTATCATGGAGCTTCCAAAAATAAAAGCCGACATCGTGAGAAGTCCCGCGAAAATCACATTTTTAGTCTGCAAACCAATCATCAGAAGGATGCCAATTACAAGTTCAATGAGGGGCAAAGAATAGCCGAAAGGCAATACCAAAACGGAAGGCAAAATAGAATCAGTAAATTCAGCCGTCATTCCTTCAGCGAATTGACTTAGTTTAGGCAAACGAACCAAACCATGTCCTAGCATACTCATCGCCAACGGAAGGCGAAGAAAAAAGTAACTGTATTTTGTATTCATATTTTTTTTGTACTCTAATTTATTGCTATTTGTTTTAATCGTGCTTCCCTAATCTTTTATTCTTATCTGTCGGGCTCTTGTTTTACTGCCGATGTTTTTGGACGTGGCAAAGTAGCGATAAACACGCCCAGTGCCAAATACGAGCCGATTACATTTGTATAAAAGTCTGTGATAATGGTGTCAATTTGTTCACTACAGGCGGCTGGTTTTATTTAAATATCCTCTTGTCGAATGGAAATTTATCAATGTTAGTGATTGTTATTTTAGAAAAATCCAGATGATTAGGGTTAATAAGCACATTATAGTCCCCTTGTGTAACAGCTGATGGTATAAGTAATGCGCAATATTCATTTTGCACCACAAAATCTCTTCCTATATCTTGAGTAGAAGCGGGATGTGGAAACGCTTGCCAGTCTGCCGGTAAGTTTGCTTCTGTTAATTGCTTGACTTTTATGTCATCGGGAATGTCAATGGTTAACATCATATAATCGTCAGGCAAAGTCGCCAAAGTTAGATGAACAGCAACTTCCGCCATTGCTAAAGACCTATTTTGAGCTGTATAAATCAATTCTATACCTACTGGATTCCACCTTGCTCCATACTTAGCAGCCCCTTTACCGGATAATGGTGTTGCGTGTTTTTCTCTTGCGAGTCTAAATACTTTCATCTACACCAATATTCCGTGATTAATTCGGTTTAGTTCACTAATAACCATTTCCTTTCCATAGGAATCTTTCAGTAATTCTATTGGTTTTAATTTTCCTAAGGCATAGCTTGGTGTATTAAGCCATAGTTTGAGTTTTTCGATAGTACCGAATACATCAAGGCCCACTTTTGTAACTTCCGCCATTTCTATTATTTTCTCAGAATGGATAGGTTTAAAGTGATGCTCAGGGGAAGACCTGTATCTATGTAGTGATTTTGTTGATATGTCGAGAAAATTCGCCCAATCGTTCTCTGAAAATGGAGTGTAGTTCTGAATTAAGTCAAACAGTGAATAGGGAATACCTGTTCTGATCGCAAAGATTATAAGCATTTTATCCTCCAGGAATTTTTCATATGTAACCTGTTCACTACGCAAATTAATTTTGCTTGTTTTGAAGAAGGAAGCTATTTCCTTGTCAAGTTTTCCTTCAATTTTTTCTGTTGCTGTCATCATAATTTCAAACCAAGACATTTGTCTATAAATATAAGACAATTTTCTCAGTGAAACAAATTTGTTTTTTGTATCGTTTCGTTTGATCTGAATGATTGCGTTCAGATAGTCAGAAAGTTGCTCGGATAGGTCGGGCGATATTTTGCGTATTTGTCTGATTGCGTCGAAAAGTTGTCCTTTATATCCAGCTGCGCGACTTTTCTGTCCATTCATCGGACCCTCATAATAATCTTTTTTGTTTTGCTCAATAGGGTTTTCAAACGAAATGTATTGAAGAAAGGAGTAATCGTTTTGTAAGAAACAAAGTGTTGTCAGCAACCTTGAAAGTCTGCCTGCTTTTTACTTTATTTACTATCTGTTATAAGGTGAGGGTTGTAAACTATTTCCCAAAGATGTCCGTCAGGGTCTTGAAAATAACCCGCATAACCGCCCCAAAAAGTATCTTGAGCAGGTTTAATAATTTTAGCTCCTATTTTTTCGGCAAGTTCCATTACTGTATTTACTTCTTCTTTCGTTACAACATTATGTCCAAGGGTAAATTCCAAAGCAGAAGAACGTTGCAAAGGAATGCCTGTATCATTTGACATACTTTCTCTTGACCAAAGAGCCAACTTGATACCACTTTGCAGGTCGAAAAATGCGACAGCTCCATTTGTAAATTCCTTTCCGATAATTCCGTCCGTTGCAAAACCAAGTCCGTCCCGATAAAACTCAACTGACTTTTCCAAATCGGATACGCCTAATGTCAATACTGAAATTCTCGGTTTCATATTTTGTCTGTTTTGTGATAAGGCCTTTCATTACAGTGACCGCTAACGTCTTGGGGCTTTGTGATGGTGGCGCTTTTTGTACAAAAGTTCAATCGAAGAACGAACATTGTACGCAATATTTCTTTATCCGAATAGTTCTTGTAATGTTTTGGTCGCGATAAACATTTTTTCGCTGTCAGGTAGTTTTATAAAGTCATATTTTTTGTAAAACTTTTCTGCTTCTTGATCTATTGGGTCTACAACAACAGCAAATGAACCAATTTCCCGTGCTAGCTCATAACTTCTTTTTAAAGCATCAATTAGCAAGATTTTTCCTATTCCCTGACCTTGATATTTCTTGTCGATTGCTAATCTTCCAAGCAAAGTAGTTGGGATAGAAGTATATGATTTTGGAAGTTTCTTTTGAATTTGCTCTGGAAAACTACTTAAAGGAATGCTATTGTTTGAAAGTGTATAAAATCCTTGAATGTTTGTTTCATTTTCTGATAGTACAAAACAAGCAGATAACTTTCTTTTGATGTCTTGAGCTGCTTGTGTTTTCAAGTAATTGTTTAAAAGCTCTTTTCCACAATTAAATTCGTCCCGATTATGTTTTTTGCCTAAAAGTTCAATCATTTTTTTGAATTTGATACAAAAACATTATAGTCTTCCAACGCATTTTGTAAAGTTTTCGAAGGCTTCTTTGGTTTTGTTATTGCATCAAAAAAAATTTGGCTATCTCTTTCCGAAGCTATTATC
>CAKUWM010000344.1 GCA_934699305.1 uncultured Saprospiraceae bacterium
TAAAAGCACCTTCTTTAACTGAAATGCCCGATGGGAAGCGATACACTTCTTGATTTTTTGCGGATAAGGGCGAGAAGTCGTCGGCCAATACATCAAGGCCATTGGCCATCAATACAGCAGCTAGGGTACTCTTCCCGTTCCCGGAATCGCCTATGATCATTATGGCTTCCTTATCGTTGCACACGGTAGAGGCATGGAAGGTAGCAATCCAATCAGACTCGTTTTTATTGTAAAGCGAATTGATAAGCTGGAGTGCGAACTGACCTTGTAACAAATGGTAGTCGGTTACCGCATAATGGCCTATATGAGTTTGGTTTCGAAACAAATAAAGATGATCGTCTTTTTGAAGGATATCAAACACGGTGGAGGCTATTTCTCCTTCCAAAACAGTGGCATGCGTCCATTGAGGGTGAATGAGGTTTTGAATGGCAAGCGAACCGTAATTTACAGTTATTAACATACTTCCAAAGCGATAGGTTGCTTTAAAGTCTGTTTTTTCCAATCGTGGAAGATCAGATGTTTTTGGAAGCTCATTTTCTGGCGATCTGTTCACCGTTCTCAGCAATTCACTTATCTCTGTATAGTAGGTGTGTGAGTCATGTTTTGAAAGAGTGGATGATGATCTTAATTGTGAATGAAAATCATCTTCATTTTCGGAACGCAGGTAAACATCCACTAGTTCCTTTAGTGATTTGGAAATCACAAGGTATTGATTGGAGGCCTCAAACCACAAAACCCAACTGTCAGATAGTTGGGTAAGGTGTTTTGGGCTTAAATTCTTATTCAAGTGGTAATTTATTCAAATGGATTTCCTCCTGGATGATCAGGGTCTGGAGACTGAGCTTGCGCTTTTTTAGGGTTCAAGATCAAGAAAGTCCCCATAGCGGTTAATGCAGCGTATTTTCCCATACGTTGCAAAGCTTCCTTTCTTGTTATTTCAGATTTAGAATTGTTCTTTTCCATGTAGCAAATATAAAAATGATTTTTTTTATAAAAAGACAAAATCGATTAATTATAATGTTTCTTCTATTTATTTAGTTAATCTGGACTTTCTTTATTTTAAAGCTTGTGTTGCTATTAATCCTTACAATGTAAATTCCTGTAGATAAGCTACTCACATCAATGCTGTTGACAGCTTGGTTGCTGTTAATATCCACCGATTTTAAGAGGCGCCCGTTCAAATCATAAATGTCCAATTCTGATTTCTCAGCAATATTACCTTTAACGATAAGTTGTCCTGAATTTCTTGGACTATAAATTTTTAAATTATCCAAATCCGAATCGTTAAGGCTAAGCGGTTTATTGGTGAACCTTAAAGTGAACCTTCCTATTCCTGAGAGGTCACCACTTGGCGTAAAGACATAATTGGTATCATTAAGAAGCGTTGATGTATTGGCAACATTATCTTCAAAATACACCTCTACCGTTGAAGGCAAGGTTGATTCCGAAGCGCTTAACGTCAATTGTTGGCCAATAGTTGAATCGATACCAATTGGTACAATGACTTCACTGCTTAAAATTCCATAAGGTAAAGCTTGATTGCCTAATTTTACACCAGTATCTCCTACTACAAGCTGTGAATAAATTGAGAATCGCGACGATGGATTGCGTATGGCTGTATCGTAGCCTCTGTCCTGGCCAAGAGTGGCTACATCATTGAAATAGATATTGGTAAAAGTTGTTTCAGGTGTCGAGGTAGATAATAATAATTGAAACTTAGCATTATTCCCAGCAGTGCTTCGTAAAGGAATGAAATCATCGGTATCGCCTGGTGTTCTTAAACTTGGATTAAAAATAAAGGTGGCACCATTAGTTTCAGAATAAACGTAGAATCCTTGGCCAGGTGCTATAAGGACATCTTCACCAGGATCATTTAAATCGATAATAGTCCACGCATTTGTTTCTTTACCATTATAACCATATATCGAACCGTAGTATTCATCAAGCGCGAAAAGATTATCTTGAATCAATTGTCTAGAACTTATGTAGGAAGGGTATGGATTTCCAATAAGATTCCATTTTCTTGACCTTGGGCCAGAATCAAGGATTTGTTTATTTATAATTCCTGTATTAATGGTGCCAGTAAAGGTTAATAACCCACCGGAAGTTAAAGGAGCAACAATCTTTGCTGCCGCTCTGTAGCCATTGCCTGGTGCCAAAACCGCATTGGCATCTGCAGGAATATCGGTATCATAAATTTGATACTCGGCATTAGTTTTATTATACGGTCCGAAAAGTTTTTGGGATGTGTTGTTTGGATTTTCAAAAAGATTAGGATTATTAGCTGCAAACTCCCCAAACGTTTGACCAGTCAATGGAGGGGATATCATATCATTTTGATTGGTGTTGCCCAGTTGTGCGGTGCTATTGACAAACCTATTGTAGAAGTAACTACCACTACCATCAACTGATGTGGGAATTAAACTCGAGTATGACGTAGATGTTGACTGTAAGGATACCTCACCATAATTAGTAAAATTACCTGCTACGGTTAAGGCGCTACCTGCTCCAATGTTAACCGTGCCTCCAGCGACGACTTCTATATTTCCAGTCACCGAATAAAAACCATCATTGATCTCAATATGGGCATATTTGCCGTCTGCCGTTGGATTCGCGTTGGTGAGTGTATGTAAAATTGGTGTGTTGACATGTTGAATTGGCACGACGCCTTGGGCGGTGATACCAATTCCACCAAAGTAGCCTGTACTAACATTGGCCTCATCAAATTTGATTGGATATCCAGGATTACCGTAACCGTAGATATAACCTACGCCATTAGCAGTTCTTGTCATAAACATGCTGAAATAGATACCATTGGGATTGTCTATCTTAGATTTTTCAATGGCAATTTCTATTGAGCTCGGTGTGGTGTATTGAACAAAACTTGAAAAGTTTCCTGGTGATTGATCTGCCCAGGCACTACCCGTGTATTTGTGATGAAAGGATTCGCCATCTCGATTTAATATTATTCTATGGTCGGCATTAAAGGGTAAAATAGGGGTATGAAGATCGGATTCAATTCCTATTGTTGTACCATTTCCTGAGTTGATTACAGGTTGTGGGTCTGTATCAAAATACAGTGTAAATTGGGCATTTGGATTATGGTTGTTGTCTCTAAAAGCACCAAAATACAGGTAGTTTTCATCGAAAGTGACATAGTAATCTGTTTGATTTCCTCCGTATATTTTTTCTGCTTCGTCAAAGTCACTACGTTGCCCAGAAAATGTAATGGTGTGATTCGACTGCGAATAAGAAAAATTAAATGTTATAAGAAGGATTGCCAAGAGCATCCAAGAGGTGTAATTTTTTACCATAA
>CAKUWM010000345.1 GCA_934699305.1 uncultured Saprospiraceae bacterium
GATTTGTATAAAGCTATATGGGTTGGAGTATCCGACGATGGTTTTAAGCTACCTTGCACAACATTTCCGTCTAAATCTACTATAACCATATCTTCAGCAGTCATTTCATCATAAGAAACTCCCGAGGGTTTTATAATTACCACTCCATTTTTCCGGTCAATGGCGCTTACATTTCCCCACGTGAAAACAACCAACCCGTGTTTTACAAGGTTGATATTGGCTTTATACACATCTTTTTTCAAACTCTCAAGCATACTAAACCACAGGTTGAAAGCTATGTAATAGCCGTTATTTGTTCTTTCACATTCTCAATTTCCAAAACCTTCTTCCAATCGGGCTTAAACAATTCGCTCATTCCTCGTTCTATGGCCTTATTGGCAGCATCTGAAAAGACAGCGCCGGGAATTTGGTCAAAAAGTACGGCTAATTGTATATTGAGATGACCCAAAAGAAAGTCTTTTGCAGCATCGGCGGGAATACCTTGCTTAATAACCTCGTCAAGTCCCTTTCTTATTACATAAATGCAGGTAGATGAGAGCGTTTCTACTAATCCGGGTTCTAATATTGCCATTTGTTCAACGGTAATTCTGTGTGCTACGGAAACAGGAGCATACATTTTTTTTGCAATGTCTTCACCCAATTGATAATCGCTTTCTTTGCCTTCCATCAAAGCGCACACGATAGCTTGTTTGGCCAGATTTCCTCCAAAGTAATCTTTTTGCGCTTCAGGCGTAGGCTCCCAGTTAAATACCGATGGATGAGCGGGATGAGTTACAAAATAGGATAAATCCGGACGGTGGAATAACTTTCCAGCGTAGGGTGCTGCCGGATCGAGAGTCATTACCATAGCATTGGGTTTCATTTGACGAACAATTCCGGGTGAAACGGATTCAATCGCTACATCGGGAATCGCCAGTATTACCACATCTGCCTCCGAAACGCATTCTTCTGTCACGGTGCACTCTAAATCCATTATTTTTAAACGTTCTCTGCCGGCATCGCTAATTTCAAGATATGATATATCAAAAGGTTCCTTTCTCAGATTTTTTGATATACGTACACCCATTTTCCCGCCCGCACCAACAATTACTATATTCTTCATTTTATGAATTTGTTTTAGTTAAAGTCTTTTAAGTGAATCAGTTTTCCTGTTTTTGCCGAGTCATACGAAGCCCAAACCAAACGCACTGTTTCTAAATTATCACTGCCGCTGTTTTCGGCCTCGCCTTTTTGCAAAATGGCATTCAAGATGTCGCGATTGATGTGGATGCCGCTTTCATGATTCACAATATAATCGGGATCGGCCCACGCGAAAGATGGAAATTTCACTTTTTCATATTCAGTCCCGTTTTTTGTTGTAGTTCTTATCTCGAATGAACTACCCGGACCAAGGGCAATGCTGCCTTTTTCTCCCTCCACTAATATATTAACTGTCGAGAACATATCGTGTTCCACTACCGACGCGTAAGACATTTCGGTATAAAGTGGCATTCCGTTTGCCATTTCCATCATTATTACCGCTACATCTTCGCCTTTTATTTTTTTATTTACGGTTTTTGTTTGGCACCACAATTTATCAACCTCACCAAACAGATAGCGACAAATATCCAGCACGTGCGAACCCATATCGGTAAGGATAAAATGTTCGAGTTCCTTTAGGAATGGCTGGTTGTCGAAAACCGGAAATCCCGACAGGAAAGATACTCTCGCCTTAAAAGGTTTTCCGATAATACCGGAATCCATAATTTCCCTAAATCGCCTTATTGGAGCCTGCCACCGAAAATTTTCGTGAATGTACAATGATGCTCTTTTCTCGGAACATTTTTCTACTAACTTTTTAGCCGTTTCCCAATCGGGAGCCATAGGTTTTTGGCAGATAATATGCTTTATCCCAGCATCGGCGGCCATTTCCACAAACTTATAATGCGTGTCAACATCGGTAATGATATCCACAAAATCAAGTTCTTCGTTGGCAAATAGTTCTGCAGCATCGTCGTAAACACGAGGAATATTGAATCGTTTCGCCAAATCTTCTGCTTTTGATTTTGTTCGGTTATACAACGCTACAAGTTCCACGCCCGGCAACTCACACCAAGCTCCCACTTGAAACTGCGACCAAAATCCTGTACCTAACACGGCAAATTTTAGAGTTTTCATATTATTAATTTGATAGTTGTTTTAAAAAGTTCATACTCTCAACAGCCCATACTTCTTCTCTAGCTATTGTAGATATTATATCGGAGTCAAAAGGTGTCCAAAGCTCCAAAATAGCGCTATTGCATTTTTTTAGTGATTCAAGCTTATTTAGTAAAAGCGGAATGTTCAACTTGCCTTGTCCTGCCGGTGTTCCCTCCACTTTAAAGCCCATCTTGTGGTCTAACCTTTCAATCTGAAAATCTTTTATGTGCAGATTCACAGTATAGGGGAGCAAATCGTTTATTACCTGTTCCATTCCCTCTGGAACGCCCAGGGAATTTACTGTATCGAGGCAGATTCCTACATTAGGAGAATTACACATATTAATAATGTGCACAAACTCCCAACATTTTAATCTGTCATGATTTTCGATAGCGAGTTTTATTCCATAAGACTCCAATTGCGGAACAAACGGACGGATAATTTTTACAATTTGTTCAAGCGAAGGCGTATAATTCTTATCATCGATCACCATTCGCAAAATGTCTGAATTCATTACCTTTGTAATATGGATGTATCTCTCCAAATTTTCAGCCAATAAGCCTTTAGTTCCTACCTCAATTTGTAGTTTTCTATCGTTTGCAAAGGAAAGGATTTTATCCAGCTTTTTATGTGAATATATGTGAAGTGGCATATTATCGGCAAATTGCACTACCTGAGCTTCTAATTCCGCCGCTTTTTTCATCAACCCGAAAGCCGACATGGGATTCTCGGTTTTATAATCCGGAACCCCGATTGCCCATGTATATGTGTAACTTCCTATGCCTATCTTCATGTACGTATTCCGTGAGCGTTAAGCGTAACGCGAATAGATAATTAATCCTAATCCGATTATGTAAAACACAAACATCAGAGCGAGCAAAGTCGATGTGCCTTTTGGTGCATTTTTAAATTCTTTCCAAACAAAAATTCCCCAAATAGCGGCTACAATTGGTGCACCGTTGCTTAGTCCGTATGCAATGGCAGGAGACGCGGCTTTTGCTGACATCACGCTCAATACTTGTCCTAGACACCAAATTGCTCCACCAATCATACCAATAATATGTATTCTGGAAGAACCCGAACAATACGGTTTCATGGTTACCGGCTCTCCTTCTACGG
>CAKUWM010000346.1 GCA_934699305.1 uncultured Saprospiraceae bacterium
GGTGCCGGATTAGGATTCGACTTTGGACAATTGCTTCAAATAAACCCTGCTGTAGGTGCAGGTGAAAACCGAATAGGAGTGGGCGGAGTAGGAAGCTTCTTTGCTAATTTTAAGAATGGAAAATTGGCATGGGACAATAATATTGACCTATTATTTGGAATACAAAAGTTAGGTAGTGGTTATTCTACATTAAAAGTATCTGAAAGAGTTCCATTTCAAAAAAGTATTGATGAATTTAGGTTTAATTCAAAATTGGGATACAAGACAGGTCCCAAAAGCAAATTTTATTATTCTATCTATGCATCTTTCCTGAGTCAAATTACACCGACTTATACGGATACGTCTTTAGTTAACCCGGTAAAAGGTAGTTATTTGAGAGATATTTCCGGAAAAGATCAAGGGCCAATAGCTAAATTCTTATCTCCTGCACGTATTTCAGTCGCTCCTGGTATTGATTATAAGCCGAATCAAAAATTATCTATATTTCTTTCTCCTGCCTCAGCTAAAATGATAGTTGTCGGCAGCAAAGATATCGCATCAATTCCTGCTCGTAATGCAAAAGGACAGCCATTTGGCGGTGTCGGCATCCATGGTACTGAATGGAATAGCCCGACAGACTTTAAGCAATTCTTGATGCAACTCGGAGCTACTTTTAATGCTCAGTATATAGATAAATTCTTCAATGATCGTCTTAATTTTAAATCAGGTCTGACGCTCTTTTCCAATTATCTTAAAAATCCACAAAATGTGGACGTTGACTGGTCCACCGAAACATCTGTAATGATTTGGAAAAGCATAGCAATTACTTTAAATACACGACTATTTTATGACGATGATATTCCTGTACAAATTACGGATAATAACGCTATCGGCGGTATTAATGGATTAGGAAAAAAAGTCAGTTTTACTGAACAGATTTACATTAAATATAACTATTTATTCTAATAAAGCTTAATCAAGGTAAGCTATTCTACATCGCAAAGGATGGCTTACCTTGATTTATTTCCTTTAAGTGAATTAATTTATATGTTAATTCCCTTAGCAAGCCTCCATCATCGCCTGAATTATAGCCAACACCCTTTGAATATTGGTCATATATTTTGAATAAATACATTGCGTTATCAATATCGGCTAAGCTATATTTCAATAAAGCCGATTTATATTCCTTTATTGCAGATATACTCTTCGTGTTTATTATTTTTATAATATCAGAATCCGATTGTATATTAGAAGATTTTAATAAATATAATTTGATAAAACTATTAAAAAGAGATCCTAATATTAATGCAAATGGTTGTTTGTTTAGATTAGAAGATAAATAATTAATTATTTGCTGCGCTTTATAGGCATTTTTATTAAACAATGCATTAACTAACTCATAAACATTAAATTCTCGATTGATGCCTATATAATCTTCTATATGTTTTTGATTAATTTCAGGGCTATCGCCAATAGCAATAACTGTTTTACTTATTTCATTACTTATTTTTTGTAAATCTCTCCCTAGAAAATCAGCAATCAATTGAGCGTTGATATCATTGATCTTTTTTCCATTGGCTTCTACTTCAGACTTTATCCAACCAGGAAGTTGATTTTCATAAACAGGTTTTGCTTCATATAGAGCTTGTTTGGCCTTTATCAACGATGATAATTTTTTCCTGCCATCTAATTTTTTTTCTGACAAAGAAAGAACCAAAATGGATGATTCATAAGGGTCTTCTGCATAATCACACAGGTTTTCAATATTTTTTAAATCTTGCGCATTTCTAACTATAACAATTCTATATTCAGCTCCCATTGGAAACTGGCTAAGGGAATCAACAATGGTAGGAATATTCGTTTCTTTACCATACAATATTTCCTGATTGAAAGATTTTTCCTCTTCCGGTAAAAAGTCTTCAATAAATTTTTGCGTTAAAAGGTCAATAAAATATGATTCATCTCCTTGCAGAACATAGATAGGATGAACTTTTTTTGACTGTATCTGTCTAATTATCTCTTCAAAACTATAAACCGGCATAAATACTTTATTGAATCGCTAAGGTAACCTAATCTTCATTTCCAGAATTGAATTTTTCAATTTTATGGAAACCTTTATTGAATGAAATCTTCGCCTACTTTACTCCATATCTCCCAAGAAGCCTCTGCCTGGACTTCTAACATTCTTTTTCCATTAATACAAAATGCGCCTTGGTTTTGACAAAATTTTAAAAATTTAGTTAAAGGTGGATTATAAACCAAGTCGTAACACACTTGCTCACTATGGATAGAATAGTATGGGATTTCAATTGCCTCTTCAATGTTTGGAAAAGTACCTAATGGTGTGCAATTGACTAATATCTTAGCGCTCTTTATTAATTCCGGATTAACATCGTGATAGGAAAGGACATTTCTTTTCTTAGAGGAAGAAATTTTAACAATTTCCATCTTAAGGCTTTGCAGTGCGTAGTGGACTGCCTTTGATGCTCCTCCGGTGCCAAAAATAATAGCCAATTGACCATTATAATCAATATTTTTGGGCAATCCAGCCAAAAAACCAATATAATCCGTGTTGTAACCTATATATTTGTTATCCACAATTTTTATACAATTCACGGCACCAATCATTTTTGCTTCAGGACTCAGTACATCGCAGAAGGGCAATATATTTTGTTTGTATGGTATCGTAACATTAAAGCCATTCAAATTAGACTGGTGAACGATATCATGAATATTTTCAATCGAACTAACCTCTATTAATTCATAACTACAATCAAAAATTGATTCATTCTTAAACTTGTCGTCAAAATATTTCTTTGAGAATGAATGTTTTAAACTTAATCCTATCAAGCCATATCGGCGCATTATTTTTAAAGTAAAGATAGTTCAAGTAGTTTATATATTTGAGTTACCTTACGTTACTTTTATTTAGGTATTTTAAACCCGAATTCAATTTATTGGCACAAATATTGTCTATAAGAGGAATTTGGGTTAAAAATGTAACCAATTTATGGACAAAAATACATATCTTTGCTTTTCATAATATATACATTTGAAAAATCATTTGTTGGATTCAGATAGTGAGCTTTTAAGCAAAGATGACAAGATTATAGAAAAAACCTTGCGTCCCGGCTATTTAGATGATTTTAAAGGTCAGCGCAAAATCGTAGATAATCTTGAAATTTTTATTAAAGCCGCAAAACAGCGTGGTGAAGCACTTGATCACGTCTTGCTTCATGGTCCTCCAGGTCTTGGTAAAACAACTTTAAGTAATATTATCGCCAACGAATTAGGAACTAATTTGAAGGTTACTTC
>CAKUWM010000347.1 GCA_934699305.1 uncultured Saprospiraceae bacterium
AGCCCGGAGTTTATCGGTTATCCTATATTGTGTCAGGTGTTGAAACATGTGGCTCAGACACTTCTTATGTTGAAGTAAAAATATTGGCTGCACCACGTTTTCAAATAGATCCGGTTTATGAATTGGATTGTAAAACAACGGTTGCGGAAATAAAACCAACTATATACGGAACGAAAATATCTGCTCTGTGGACTACAATTGATGGTCAACCATTATCTTTTCCTACTTCGTTAAATCAAAACATTGACGTCGTCGGATCCTATATTTTAAAGCTTACTGACGATATCAACGGATGTTCTGTTATGGATACCATTGAAGTGAAAGTAGGACAGGCTCTTATTAGTAATGTTGTTGGCGAAGCTTTCAATAATATATGTCATGATGATAATAAGGGAAAGATTGTTATTTCCCTTATTGAAGGGGGAATCTATCCATACTCATTTGAGCTGAGTGGAACTAAGAGTGAAATAAACCAAACAGGCGTCTTTACGGATTTGCCCGCAGGAGTTTACACGGTTAAAATAGTCGAAAGTAAAGGGTGCTGGCAGGAAAGAGCTTTTGTTATTGACAATCCGGCACCTTTTACAATTGGTTTGGAAGGCGATTCAGTTTTCAATTGTGAGCAATCCTTTGTTTTGCAAGCGACAACCGACCTGAGTCCTTTGGATATTGAGAAAATTGAATGGTTTGCCGGATCTACTTTGCTTGAAGATCATCAAAGCCTGCAAGAGGATTTTAAAGAAACACAATCCTCAATGTATGCAGTACGCATAAAAAGTAAAACCGGGTGCGAGAAGGAAGCGATGAAGCATATCAGGATAGATAATCGAATTCCATTCTTTGCGCCAAATGTCTTTTCGCCCAATCAGGATGGCAATAATGATGTATTTAAGTTGTACTTTGATCAACGTGTAACTTTGATACAAACTTTCCGTGTCTTTGACCGATGGGGAGCTCTCATGTGTGAACAGAATGGAATTGATCCAAATGATGCCGGATTTGGATGGACTGGAGATTTTAGGGGACAGCACATGACTCCGGGGACTTATGTGTGGATGGCGGAAGTCGATGGATGTGACGGAAGAAGTGTTTTGCTAAAAGGAGATATATCGCTTGTTAAGTAATAAATAAAATTCGGAACATATAATTTTACACAGGTTGGGAATTTGTTACAAGCCAAAGGAATAAATCCAACCTGTATAAAAACACCCTTTAGATATGCAGGCTCGATACTCACGCACATAAAATTGTAGCCTGCATATCCTTTTTCTGGGGTTTTCAAATACGGTATCCAATAAATCATTCATAAAATATCGATTAGCTTTATACAGTTGCCGAGTTAAGTAAAATAGAACAGAATAATATTTGTTATATATTAAACATGTAATGTATTGATTATATATTAAAATCAAATTATATATCAAGGCTATAACGTATAATTCTGTTTGTAATGTGCGCATTGAAACAAATCATCTGTGTTACAATCAGTTATTTATCTATTAATACGTGTTTTTGTAGTTAAATATCTACAATAAAATATACCAAATATAATTTGGTGATTGGAAAAGGTTACTACCTTTGCCCGCCGAAATAAGAAATACACCACTTTATTACCAAAATTTTTATTTAACTACCTCAAAACTATATGATATATGTCCACGTCTAATTTACTTAGTGTTACTTTTACACTATTTGGCGTCTAAATAATAAATCCTCTTTTAAAATTCTACCATATTTAACTTAAAAGCAATGAAAGCAACTATTAATTTTTTAATTTTTATATTTTTTGTAACTACGGGTTTAATGGCTCAGAAGCCATATACCGGACAAGCTGTCATCAAAGATGGGGAGACCTTTATTGTACTTTCCAACATTTCAGTCAACAATCTTTTTATTCATGACGGTGGAAAACTGATTATTGGATCGGGCAGTGAATTATCCTATTCTGGCAATTTTAAAGTCAACGGTGAATTGGAAATAAGGTCCAACAGTGGTATCTCAGCAGCAGGCTCTTTGCAGACAGGATTCGGAGCAAAGAAAACAGCCACTATTATCATGAAAGCAAATTCTTACTTTTCTACCTCAGGATCTTGGACTCAATACAACCCACACGCCGGCGAAGCTTCCATCGAAATGGCTGACAATACAGTTGTCGAAATCTGTGGTACTTATTACCAGCATAAGACATCATCACCATACATTCATTATACCGGAACAGGGAAAAAGGCTTATTTTATCAATAAGGCACCTGCCTCTGGTATGGGTACCAATGAATTGGGAGATAGCTACAATATCAAGTGGATTGTCATGGACCAATTAGCCAACTTGACTCCCGGAGCTGCCCAACTATGCGGGCCCAATGCTCAGCAAGCAGACTGTCCTACAATATGGCCTTCATGGCTTACAGATAAAAATGAATGCTTCGAGGCAAGAGAGGTAGCCCAGTCACCTCTACCAGTCACACTGATTCACTTTTCTTCAACACAAAAAGCCGGAATAGTGGCTCTTACATGGTCCACAACTCAAGAACAGAATAACAAAGGTTTTTATATCCAACACAGTACAGATGGAATATCTTGGAATGAAGAAGGTTTTGTGGCAAGTAAGTCAAATCAGGGCTTTACCTCAACTTCTTCCAATTACCAATATATTGTACAGAATCCATCAAAAGGATTGAACTTCTTCCGCTTGAAACAAGTTGATTTCAACAATGCAACTTCTTACAGCAATATATTATCTGAAAATATAAACTCAAATAATCAATATGATATCTATCCCAATCCGGTTTCTGATAACTTGACTATTCAATCATTAGTAGGAAATGAAACGATTGCAGTCATCAACTCGAATGGAATCGAAGTTAAGAAAATTATCATCCATGGGCAAAGCCGAATTGACATCTCAATGGCTGGGCTAACAGCGGGCGTTTATGCTATTAAAATTATGTCACCCTCTCAAAGCAAAGCCATAATCCAAAAGGTCATTAAACAATAACACACGCATCCGGGAAACCGATAACAATACATAAAAGTGGGGAAGAAGTGAATTCTTTCCTGCTTTTTGTTTATGGATTCGGATTTAATTCTTTTCTAAAATATCTTTAATCTCTTCTTCCGTTATACCGGTGATACTAGAGATGGTAGTTATGTCAAACCCCTTAGCAAAACTTTTTATTATGACTTCAATTTTTCCTTCCATTTTTCCTTCCATTTTTCCCTCAATCTTTCCTTCCATCTTTCCCTCCATTTTACCTTGTGCCCTACCTTTAGCTTCCCCTTTAGC
>CAKUWM010000348.1 GCA_934699305.1 uncultured Saprospiraceae bacterium
TTTGTAAATATTCACAAATGTTTAAATTATTGTATTCACTATCCATTGAAGACTATTTTCATCTAATTACTTTAAGATTTATTTCTAAAAATTAGTTATTGCTTTGATAATGCTATAGTTAAAGATTAATAAAAGTGTTTATATTATAAATAGTATGCATTTAGAAAACCTTTTTATCTTCTATGTGTTTATCGGGAATGGAAATTAGTGTTACAGAAATTAGACAATTATTAACAACCATCAAAGACCCAAAAACCGGGCAGAATATTGTTGCATCTGGTCTATTAAAAGATATTGTCCTTAAAGGGGAGGATTTGCAGGTTTTGATATATTCCAATACCTTGGATAGTACAGATAAGGGGAATTTGCATCAGGCAATTGTTTTCAGCGTCCAATCTTCCTTTCCGGAATTGGATGTGGATGTGCACATGGTTACGCGTTCAGCTGATTTAGTAGGAAAACCATCACCTTTGCCACAAATAAAAAACATTATTGCTGTTGCATCCGGCAAAGGTGGGGTTGGAAAATCCACGATTTCTGTTAATTTGGCATTTGCATTAAATAGGTTAGGATTCAAAGTGGGCTTGTTAGATGCTGATATTTATGGACCATCATTACCCACGATGCTTGGTTTGAAAGGACAGAGACCATCTGTAACGGATGTATATGGTAAAACAAAGCTTGTACCTATCGATGTCAATGGTGTTCAGACAATGTCCATTGGTAACATTATTGAGCCCGACCAGGCTGTCGTACTAAGAGGTCCTCGTCTGACAGGAATTATCAAACAATTTATTGAAGATACTGTGTGGGAAGAGTTGGACTTTATGATTGTTGACTTGCCTCCAGGTACTGGAGATATTCAATTGACCTTGGTACAAACTGTTCCACTTTCCGGCGCAGTTATAGTTACGACGCCTCAGGAGGTAGCTTATGTGGATGCCCTTAGAGCTATGAATATGTTTAGAATGGAACAAATAAGCGTCCCTATTGTAGGTGTCGTGGAAAATATGGCTTGGTTTACTCCGGAAGAGTTACCTGACAGCCGCTATTATATCTTTGGTGAAGGCGGTGGTGAAAGACTTGCCAAAGAAAGCAGATCTGCTGTCTTAGGACAAGTTCCTCTTACCATGGGATTAAGGGAATCAGGCGATCAGGGAATTGCCTATAGAACCGATATTAAAGACGGCAACTCAAAGTTATTTGAAGAAATAGGAAAAAATCTTATCTTGCACCTGAATAAAGTCCTTGAAACTCAAGGTAAAGCAAAAATAGTTGATATCAAATCTTAATCATGGAAGATTTAAAAAGTAGAGTAGAGTCGGCACTCAATGAAATAAGGCCTCATCTCCATGTAGATGGAGGAGATATTGAAGTTGTGGAGATTGTTGATAATAGCAAATTGATTGTCAGATGGTTAGGTAATTGCGGTATGTGTAACATGTCCGCCATGACACTTAAAGGTGGCGTCGAGCAGGTTCTCAAGCATAGAGTGCCTGAAATAACCAGTATTGAAGTTCAGGAAAGCCTATCTAATTAACTTATACCATTCCTATGGATCTTAATAAGTTGACTGCAAGGATACTATCAAAGGGTAGCTTTTTATGTATAGGTCTAGATCCGGATATCAATAAAATTCCTGAAAGCTTCCTTAAATATGATGATCCTATTTTTGAGTTTTGTAAGATGATTATAGATGCAACACGTGAGCATTGTGTTGCTTTTAAGCCCAATACTGCTTTTTTTGAATCGCAAGGGTCAGATGGGTGGAGAAGCTTAGAAAAAACAATTATTTATATAGGTAATGAACACTTTATCATAGCAGATGCAAAAAGAGGCGACCTTGGCAATACAACTGAAAAATACGCAGAAGCATTTTTTAGAAAATTAAATGTAGATGCTGTTACACTTTCACCTTATATGGGATTTGATTCTGTTTCTCCCTATTATGACTATAATGGTAAATGGATTATACTTCTTGTTAAAACATCTAATCCCGGAAGTAATGACTTTCAAACACTGATGGTAGGAGAGAATGAGCCACTCTATCTGAATGTGCTCAAAAAAGCTTTGAAATGGGGCAAAATAGAGAATACGATGTTTGTCGTAGGAGCTAATAATTTGAATGAATTTAATGACATCAGGCAATTAGCGCCTCATCACTTTATGTTGGTTCCGGGATTCGGTGCGCAGGGTGGAAAATTGAAAGATATAAAACCTTATTTATCAAGAGAGACTGTTGGAATTTTAGCCAATTATAGCCGACAGGTCATATATGCCGGAGATTTTAATGCTGTCAATAGTGCAGCAAGAGAAATTCATGATGAGATGAAAGATATTTTGCTTGATATATAATTATTCAATATAATATTTATCAATATATTACATTGAGTGGCTTAAGTTAAAGCTTTAAGTTTAGAGAAATGTGTTTAACTATACAATCCACCATTGATAGAAATAACCTGTCCGGTTATGTATGATGATTTGTCGCTTGCTAAGAATGAGACCAAATTAGCTACTTCTTCCGGTTGACCAAAGCGATTCATCGGTATTAAAGGAATCAGTTCGGATTCATTTAAATCCGATGTCATATCAGATTTTATGAATCCGGGAGCAATCGCATTAACGGTGATATTTCTTTTAGCCAATTCCTGAGCCAGAGCCTTAGTTGCGCCGATTAATCCGGCTTTTGATGCCGAGTAATTGGTTTGCCCCGGAAGTCCTTTCAAACCCGACAAAGAAACCATGTTGATGATACGACCCGACCTATTTCTTACCATCAATTGAGAAATGATTTTGGTCGTATAGAAGAAAGAATTCAGATTGGTATCGATAACATTATCCCAATCTTCATTGTGCATAAAAATCAATAAATTATCTTTTCTAATACCGGAATTATTGACTAAGACATGAATTTTAGCTTCAGGATTGTCATTAATCCAACGATTTAAGCATTTTTCAGTGTCAATCGGGTCAGAAACGTCATATTTTAACAAAGAATGATGTCCGCCAGTTGTAATTAGTAAGTTAAGAAGTTCGTCAGCAGCCGCGTCATTGCTTTTATAATTGATAATCAGATTATACCCATCGGCTGCCAATTGAAGGCAAACAGCTCTACCAATTCCACGGCTGCCACCGGTTACTAATGCATATTTCTTCATGATGGTAATTTAAAAACGCATCTCTTTTAATTTTCGATTTGCTTGATTGATAATGTCTGACAATGGTTTGTCATCCTTAACAGGAGGAATAAACTCTTTAAT
>CAKUWM010000349.1 GCA_934699305.1 uncultured Saprospiraceae bacterium
AATTCACTGTAAAGTTGAGCTGCTAAAGTTTTATTATGGGTCATTATTAAAGTTGGTTTTTGAACCTTTTCAATAAGTTCATTTGTAGAACCAAAAGGTATACCTGCCAACATAATTTCTATATCATCGGATCTGGACATTGCTAATTCCTCCAACACCTTTAATGACCATTCATCCCTTAATAATCCAAAGTACCCTATACGCAGGGGGCGATTCGCCAAGGAGGGGGCTAGTAAAGTATCTGATTTTTGGAGTACTACATTATTAAAAAGATCCGACTCCAATTTATTTTCTATAACCATACCAGGGGTTTTTGTTTGAACCCACGCCTTGTAATAGGTGGTAAGAAACTGTGGTGCCGTCACAACTATAAGTTGACAAGAGTTTACAATACATTGATCAATACGGCGAAAAAACCAACCCTTAATCCCTTTGGCAACCTGTATTTCTCTAATATCTCCAATCTCTACAATTACTTTCTTATTTAGCCGCCAACTTGACACCAGTGACATGGCAGCCATATCAAGTCCTGAAGCATAAATAATATCACTTTCTTTAATTTTTTTTCTTAAGATGCGAATTGCCTTTACAAACTTGAATATCCTACTTAGATATTTCCCATGCTCGATATTTCCCATGATTTGTATTGAGCAATCGGGTAGTCTCCCCTTATGGTAAGGACGCTGAAAAGCTATTGCCTCCACACAAAAACCAGAGTTCAAAAGCATGGATATTCTTTTTGAATCCCTAGGATGTCCTAGCAAAGGTAAAACACTAAGTACATAAATCTTATTACTTTCTTTGCTTTTCAATTTTTTCAAATTATTAAACGTATTACTATCTTATTTAGGATTCCAAATTCTCATATATCCTTATCAACTTTGAAGATTCTATATTCTTTAAAGCTTCCATAAGATGGAATTCATATCGATATTCAATAACTTTTTGGACATCTCTATTATCCCTAATATCTTCAATATAAAATCCTACATTATGTTGGTTAATAAAATTACGCAAGACTGGGTTGTCTTGATTAATCAAAACAGGTAACTGATTTTCAATCGCAATATAAAATCTATTAGGTGCGCATAATTTGTTATTAATGTATGTTGGCAGATACATGACAATAGCTGCATCTGCTAACTTCCAAAAATCATTCAATGCACTATATGGAATACTGCCAATAAAACAAAACTTATAAATGTCTAAAGAATACTCATCTACAAAATCTTTAAAATCTTGGATTGAAAGCCCCAACAACAGTATTTTTATGTTTTCTGGAAGTTTATGAGCAAACTCTGCCAGCTTCAATCTGCCTCTCTGGACATTAAGTGGACCTTGGTGAATAATAAATTTAGTCCCCTCCAATTTACTCTGCTTCACATCTTCAAGTAATAACTTATATGGAGAATTTAAATCAGCACCTTTCTCTTCTGTAAAATATGGTAAATTTAGGAAGTAAGTACTTTTCTCTAGGTCTAGTAAATACTTCTCTTGCACAACCTGCATTCTTTCTCTGTTAGCAAATATAACCATATCAGCTCTTTTTATAAGTTTAACCTCAAAAAACTGAAGAAATCGATTTTGTATGGGCTCGTTTTCATTTGGCAACTCATGGTCATCATAAATAAGCTTGAAGAACTTCCCATATAACAAATGATAGAGATATACTGGAATTACAATAGCACTGTCCTGCGCATGCACTATATGAGGTTTTAGTTTAAGCAGCAAAAACAATGACTTTAAGGTAAATTCTATGACCGTAAATAGTCTAAATAATGATGAATTACGGAATATCGTTTCTACATTATGAACCTTGACATTACATCCTAGTTCGATTTTAAGCAGTGCATCAGACAATAAAACCAAGTCTATAAATATATCTTTTTTATAATAGTCTTTTAGAATCTTAATCTGATTCAAGATTCGTCCATCATTATTAAGATTTGTTTTAGCAATAATTGTAACCTTTTTCACAACAACAACTTTAATAAATTCGTAATATTTATCATCAAATCTCTATGTTTGTAACGAAATTCAGAGTACTAGAATCTCTTTCAATGCTAATTTTTAACGTTTTTGATGGTAGAATAACTCCATATGAAGGCGAGACCGTATCATTGAATATTTGACATGAATACTTTATGTCACACGAAAAACTCATTTTTAACTTAATATTCGCCATTGCTACTACCTCAATAAAGCCATTTCCCATGCTAATCTCCAAATCTGGTGCAAAGTGGTAGTATAATTCATATTTATGTGGTTTGGATGATGTTAACATATCTTCAATTACAAAACTTGCCTCGTTACAGTTAATCTGTCTAGTATGGACAACACCGCTTGGCCAAACAAATTGTCCTTTTATTGTATCTCCTTTTTGATTTTTAATATATTCTATTGGGAGAGGCATTTCAAAATTCTCCACTAAAAATAAGTTACTCTTCACGAAGGTATTTTGATTAAGATCATCAACTACGACTGTATTATGCTTGGTTGTAGCTCTAAATTCATTTCTTAATTTCTTCGAGGATGTATAAACATAAGACCCCGGGTCAATAATAAAGTCGAATTCTCCGATGGACAACTCAAACGATAGTGCATCCGCATGAGTATGTGTGCCATAGAGACCATTATGGCTCTCTGGATACCTGCTTAACCCCGTATTTGCAAAAATCAAATAGTTTTGGGCTCTTCTTAAAATAGCAATACCTGCATCTTTATAAACTTTTGACTGAAAAGGAACTCCCAGATCGCTGCGTTTCGATCCACTATCATACCCCTCGATATTAAGAAAAAACAATTCCACCCGTCCGAATTTCTTAAACTTACTGAAAACAGGAGACTTAAAAATTCCATTAGCAATACCTAGTAAATAGCGATGGTCTCTGAAATCTTCATTTATAAACGGCATAAACCTTCCATTATCATTATCTCCAATTATTGGCGAAAGGCCATTAGGTTTTGTATAGTTTGCAATAAATTCAAACATACTTTGAATTCGACTATGAATGTCCAAAGGAATGGTTTCTCCCAATTTAATTAGAAGAATATAAGAGTATCCAAAAAATTCTGTCATTAAACGGTGATACGAAATACTCTTTTCAAAATGTACCCCCGAGGGGAGTACTTGATTTCGTACCTCTGAAAAATATTCACTCAAACCAAATTTCCACCATTTATTACCCCTGCTAGTATGTGAAAATAATTGCCCAAGATATAACAAGCCAACAACATTTGATGCGTAATGATTGGCAC
>CAKUWM010000350.1 GCA_934699305.1 uncultured Saprospiraceae bacterium
TATACGGCATCCGGTTCTATCAATCCAACAAGGTCTGTCAAAAGAATGGGTAAAAGGCAAGGGTTCACAGGGTAAAGTATATCGCCGGAGTGGTTGAAAATGGACATATAGACTTCATTGCGTCGTGCATCTAAAGCAGAGCAGTATATAGAACTTGGAGTCCCAAACTGATTGGCTGCCTCTTGTGCCAATGCCCGGTAGGAATCTACTTCAACCAACATTATGCCAAGCGACATACACAGACCTTTTGCCACAGAGTAACCTATTCTTAGTCCGGTATAACTTCCCGGTCCCCTGGCTATCAGGATGCCGGATAATTCATTAAGTGATAAGCCAATTCTGGCACAACACTTTTGAATCATGAGGGTGATATGTTCAGCCAATTCAGTATAATTGTATCTGATTTCTTCCGTATAAATCACATTTTCATCACCTATAGACACTGAAAAAGGAGTAGTTGTCGTATCGATTGCCAGGAAAAATGCCATTTTATTCGTTATATTCCGTTTTTATTATTCCATCATGATTGGCCATTCCTATTGTTGTGAAAAAGATCAACCTACTTAAATCTTCTACTTTTTTAAAATTGATAAAGTCCACATCATCAGAAGACTTGTGATAATCTTCATGGAATCCTCCAAAGAGGAATACGCTTGGAATGCCCTTTTCTGCAAAGCTATAATGGTCACTACGATAGTATAATCGGAGCGGATGGTTGACGTCATTGTATGTATAATCCAAGTTATAAGCTACACTTATTGTATTGCTTTCCTTGAGTGTTTTATCCAAGAGTTTGTTGATTTTATCGGCGCCAATGACATATACATAATTTTCGTTTTCATTATGCAGGTCATCACTCCGGCCAATCATATCTATATTAATGTCGGTCTTAATATCCTTAAGCGGAACAATGGGATGCTTTACAAAATATTTAGATCCCAGCAGCCCGGATTCTTCTCCGGTACAGAATAGAAACAGCACACTTCGCTTTAATGGATACCCATTGTTAGTAAGGGAACTTAAGGCTTTTGCTACTGAAAGCAGTGCGGATGTGCCGGTAGCATTATCGTCAGCACCATTGTATATTTCTTCGTTCTGTATGCCAAGGTGATCAAAGTGCGCTGACAGGACGATGTATTCGTCTTTTAGGTGAGCATCGCTTCCTCTGATAAGGCCTACTACGTTTCGATCACGTATGATGGTGGATGTTAAGGATAGATCAATGTTGTATTTGCTGATAATATAATTGGATGAAATTTTACCTTTTTCAACACTTTGTTTCAGCTTGTTAAATCTTTTCAACTCTTTTTTTGAAAGCAATTTATTCAAAGCATGTTCATTTACCCTGATTACGGGAATAGGGTATTTATTTGAAATTGTTTCAGCATAGATAGATGCCTTATAAAATACTGTTGGATTGGTTTTATAAAATCGGGTTGAGTCCATAATGATAATTACGGCTTTGGCACCTTTTTGAGCAGCGAGCGTAATTTTTTTATTCAAATCGTTGCTCCAGTTTGAACGTTCAGCGGTTTGACTGATTAAATACTTTTTACCTACAGTCGGCTCGCCTTCGAGCATTAGCAACACTTCGCCTCTGGCTTGTATATAAGTATAGTCGTTGTAGTTTTTATCTTCAATTCCATAACCTGCAAACATATAATGGTCGCCGGATAGTTTCACATTGGATGGAATTTCTGTCAGATTAAAGGTAAAGTCGATACCGGGAGCCAGCGCATTTTTCGAATTTTCCTTATGAGATGGGACGTCAAAGATACTTTTGTCCCGGCTCCAGCGATGAAGTATTAATGGTTGAAAATAAGTATCCCGGTCTCCTATTGGCGTTAAGTTTGCGGATTTTAATTTAGCAGCAATATAATCACCGGCTTTGTAACTGCCCATAGTGCCAAATCCTCTACCTTCTAGAGAGTCAGATGCAAGTATTTGGATGTGTTGGCGTAATTCTGATTGAGTGATTTGATATGAATAATGAAAAGCAGGAAGGAGTTTTTCTGAAACCGATTGTGCCTGTGTCATTAGTGGGGTTAAACACATAAAACATATTCCTATGCGAATCGAATTTATCAACGACAAATAGCAACTTTTTCCTTTCAATGTAGTAAATATATGTTGATTATAGTGAAATTATACCTTACAAAACAAGGCTAAGCAAATATAGGTTAATAAATTCTCATTCGATTACATTAAAACCGATTATACCATTTTTCGACCCATTTCAACAGCACATTAATGTTTGGTGAGTTTTTACCTACATTTCGCAATATACAAATGTGAAATGCAGGTAAAACTATTTTGTCAGCAGTCGATTTTTTCGACTCTACGTTCATGTCGTCCACCTTCAAAAGCGGAAGTATAGTAACTTTCAAGTATTTGATATGCCGTGTCATCCTCGATGAATCGGGAAGGCAGAGCTATGATATTGGCATTGTTGTGTTGATGTGCCAAAGCGCCCAATTCCGGGAGCCAGCATAAGGCACAGCGGATGCCGGCATGTTTGTTGGCTGTCATTGCCACACCATTGCCACTACCGCAAATCAATACACCCCAATCTGCCACACCTTGTTCGACATCGATTGCGACCGGATGGGCAAAGTCCGGATAATCGACGCTTTCTGCAGAAAATGTGCCGTGGTCTATTATATGCAGACCTTTATCGGTAAAAAACTTAAGCACTATGGCCTTCATTGGAAAACCGGCGTGATCGCATCCTATTGCAACTATTCCTTTAGACATAATTAATTTTTAAAATCTAACGGTTGAACGGGTGGAGTTGTTGCAGAATGATACGGTCCTAAGATTTTCTTTAGTTCTTCTTCAAAGGGTTTATCATTTTCTTTTTGAACCATCAACATCAAATCATCGATTGCTCTTTGTGTATCATCCATGCCGGACTGGTATCCTTCTGTAAGTTCTACCGGAGTCAGACTCTTGTAGAACACCATTGATTCCCTAAGGTTGCCGGCAAGAACTTTCATATATGGCTTAGCTCTGTCTAACTTATCTGCACTCAATAATATCGATAATGTAGGGAGAATTCCTCCGTCAAACGGGAAATTCATATTAGGGAAGACCTTCAAAGTATTCTCTGCGAGTTCTGCGGCACGTTTTTTATCTCCTTTATTAATCATGTCGTAAGCAGCACGTATCTGAATCATTCGTTGTGCGTTGATAGAAGGAAGATATGACCTGTCCACAAAGAGTTTCTTTTTGTCAAAGTTGCCCCATTTAAACT
>CAKUWM010000351.1 GCA_934699305.1 uncultured Saprospiraceae bacterium
GTCCAACAATGTGGAATTTAGATAAGCCGATTTACACGCGTTTTTTACGTTATACATTCGCCGATAATCACGAATCCTTGGCTGAACTATATGTTTACACAAAAGATGACAAGGGAGATTTAGTTAGAATTAATGGAGACATAATAGCCAACGCAGGATTAGACACGAACCAAATTGCGAAGATTCTTGACGATGATATTCTCAGTTATGCCCATTTGCCTAAATCCAAAGATGATAAAAAGCCTCTATGGATTGGCTTTGATTTTGGCAGACAAAAAAGAATTTATGCTTTAGGGGTATGTCCGCGCAATGATAAAAACAATATCATAAAAGGATTAGATTACGAATTGTTCTATTGGAACAAAAAATGGATATCATTAGGTATAAAAACAGCAAAAGATTATCATCTTGTTTTTGACAATGTACCTCAAAACGCATTATTGTACGTAAGATGTGTAACAGAAGGAAACGAGAATAGGATATTTACTTATGAAAAAAATCAACAAGTATGGTGGTAAAATATCAATTAATAAAATATCGTATTAATATTTGGATTTTTATATTGGCAACTTTTATTGCAAATTCTTCATGTAACTTGAAGGAAAATAAGCTACTAAATCAATCTCTAAATTTATCAGGTTCTAATAAATCCGAATTAGAAAAAGTACTCAATCATTATAAAAATGACATCTTGAAATTAAAAGCTGCTAAATTTCTTATAACAAATATGCCCGGTTCTTTTTCTCAGAACGGAGAGATTTTAAATATATGTATCCCATTTTATGATGAATACAACGCGTTAGCTAAGGAATATAATTATACCATGAACGCGGAGAGAGGACGAAAAATCGACAGCCTTTGGAACGCTTTTTCTATCCGGAATCCACAAATACGCAGCCTGCCTTTTCAATTAGATTTAGAAACCATCTCAGCCGAACAACTAATTGCGGAGATTGATTTGGCTTTTAAAGCGTGGCAAGAAAATGTGTACACAAAAGATTGTAGCTTTGATGAATTCTGTGAATATATCCTTCCCTACAAAAGATTCAATGGATTGGTAATTGATAACGCAAGAGAGAAGTTTTATGACAGACACAAAGGACGATATTTTATTCAACCCGGAAAAGACATGATAGACGAAGCGGATTCGTTGCTCTATGAAAATCGGCATCTCACGCATTCTCAATTTTGGGGAACGCAAATTCCTATTCTTACGGCATCTACCTTTGAGCATCTTCGGCATGGTTTGTGCGAACACCGTTGTTGGTATAACTCTCTGCTGTTTTCCTCTTTAGGGATGGCCGCAGCGGTGGACTTTGTGCCAGCTTGGGGAAACAGAAACAACAACCATACTTGGAATGTATTAATTAAAGATGGTAAATCATATGCTTTTGAAGCATTTTGGGATGATGACCGATGGAAATACAAAAGAATTTATAACAATGAAACGTTCGACAAAAGATGGGGAAAATTCAGGTTACCCAAAGTATATCGTCAATCTTTTAAAAATTATATTGAAGGGCCTATTGCCGACAAAAATGTGAAAATCGAAAATATTCCACCGTTGTTCAGAAATATGAAGAAAAAAGATGTATCAGCCGAATATTTCGAAGCAACCGACGTTACTATTTTCTTAAATGAAGTCCCTAAGGGTATGAGATATGCTTATCTGTGTGTATTTGGCTACCAACAATGGCATCCCGTTCAATGGGGAAAAATCCATAAAAACAAAGTAATTTTTACAGGGATGGGAAGAGATATTGTTTATTTACCTGTATATTATGAAAGTGGAAATATTATACCTGCCGGAAAGCCATTCCTATTGGACAAACATGGAGTCGCAATTGCCTTAGATGGAAACAACGAAACGTTGTCAGTTAATATCAACCATGTGGAAGGATCGGCAAGTTACGATTGGAATAGAGAAAATATTCGACTATTAACTGAACTTTCTTTCACCGGCCACACCTCGGCTGATGACCAGTCATCGGATACACTTCTAATCTTGCCGGATTCGCTCCCAATGGAATCCGTTACATATTCCGTATTCCCCAGAATAACATTAAATAGTGTGTCGGCAAACTTTCAATCTGACACCATTGCCGTTTCAGAAATCACATTTTACGATAAAAAATGCCAATTGATTGTTCCCGGTCGTGTGGAATCTAAGATTATGTCTTTTGACACAAACGACAGTATTTTATTTGTTGGCGATCTCTTGACGGCTTCCGGGATAAAAGGAACAAATAAACAAAGAACCATTCGTTTTCATTTTGATGATTCTGTTCAAATAGCTTCTATAAAAATAGCTCCATTTGTTCAAAATAGAGTAAAAAATGATGGTCCATTCACGTTATATCATTGGTATAATAACGAATGGAAAGAAGTAGAAACAAAGACCACGCAAACCAATTTTTTAATATTCAACCATGTGCCGGATAACTACCTATATATGCTTCGAAATCAGCGTTGGGCTAAAAACAAGACCAACACCGCTGAGCGAATTTTTATATATAGAGAGGGAGAAGTGTTGTGGTATTGAGACCAACGAAATTCGTTTTTTTATTTCGATTTAAAAAACAGATATATTTAGAGCACCAGAATATGAATAATCTGCGAGAATCACGAAAGAGCGTTTCTTTCAACAAGATTGATATTTTTATCTTTCTTTTTGTCGTATTAGTTGTAATCGTTTATGATTACAACTCGTCTCTTGCACACACATCACTTCTGACAATCATTCAACTGTGTCTGTTGTGGTTTCTTTGCAGGTTTTTTTTCAGACTATTTCCGTTTCTGTCTCAATATGTGTCGTTCGTGATTTTAATCGTTGGATTATTTCAGGCCGTTTGGGGTTTAGGACAACTGTACAACTTTATCCCATCCAATCACCACTTATTCAAAACCACCGGATCTTTTTTCAATTCCGGCCCTTATGGCGGGTTTATAGCGTTGATGTTTCCGTTGGCATTGTATTTTTGGATAGTCTTTAGGCACAAAAACAAAATTTTAGAATATGTTTTTCTTGCTGCCGGTATAATCCTATTGTTGGTATTTCCTGCCACGTTGAGCCGTACTGCATGGATTGCGGCAATTGCGGGATGTGGTTTAGTATTGTTATTTGACACCAAAATAATCGTAAAGTTGCATGATTTCTGCAAAGTGCATCTCAAGAAAGTTATCCTGTTTACGGGAATACTTATT
>CAKUWM010000352.1 GCA_934699305.1 uncultured Saprospiraceae bacterium
CATTATATGTGATGATGATACAATAGACTTTAGAATTCTCCATTTAGAAATATTATTTTTTTATATAAAGGTACTTTGACATTAGAACGGTTAGCAGTACACAAACAGAACTCTCTATTTTCCAAAAGCTGTAATAAAAAATACCATGCAATGGAATTTGATATAACATACCTACTATCAACAAATTTGATAAATTAAATACTCTTCTTTTCATAACCCTCTTAGCTACCACATAGTAAGCAATAGAGTAAATAAGCATACCAACTAAACCAACATCTACAAAAAAATCTCCCAACAGTGTATAAAAAATACCAATATCCATTTGGCTATTTGCCTCTATTAAATCTCTATAATCGGCTAAATTGAAGCGGCCGAGTAAGGTCGTTGATGTCAAAGGGAATATTCGATATAACGTATAAGGGTGATAGTGAAGATTATCTAGGAAATAACAAAAATTTAAATACGGTTGACCTATATAAGTAATTAAAAAGAGTCCCGCCTCTCCTCCATGACCGTACTCCGCCCTCCCAATAGTTATAAAAATAAAATAACTTCCAATAAGGGAGAATAAGACCAATGATGTTAAAAAAATTAAACGCTTACTCTTTTTAGGCAAGTATGGTGAAAAAATAATAACACAAAAAATGAAGAAAAGAACCCAATATATCAAATTAGTCCGGCCTCCTACTAGCAAGCCTAAGTAAGTAGCGCTTAAGGAAGAAAGAATCAGTAGTGATTTTAATAACACTTTTTTTCGTATAAATGATGCTGCATAAAAAAACAAAATCATAACTGAGTAAGACAATCCGCATAACCATTTTAGTATTGAATGGCCAATGTGTTCCTTCGTAGAATAAGAATTAAAAATTTCTACTCCTCTATACATTGAAATTCTACTATTTACCAATCCGTATGCAAAAACTTCCTGAATCTTAGATAATAAAAATAAACTGCCAATTAGCAAAACTCCACTTACTACATATCCTAGTAAACAAAATCGTCTTATAAATTTGGAGTTTGTACTCTCTACTATTCTTAGTTCTTTCTTAAAAAAAGGAATAAAATACAAGAGCAGCGTTAAACAAAAGATTACACTTGGTAAAAAAGAAGCATGCTGAAATTGCAATTCTGATTTGTAAAGCCACACTGAGAAAAATAGGGAAAACGTGTAAACTCCTACTAAATAACTCGTAATTCCTAAAAACCTCTTCTTAACAAAAAGAAAAAGAATAACAAAATAGCTAAATACTACGTATACCATATATCTCTTTCTAAAATTCTTTACTCCTCTATGTATTCTTTACTTTTGTCAAGGATTTTAATAACTCTCTATCATTATTATTAAGCAGAACAAACCACGTAAGAATAATTGACAGTATTCCCATCAAAATTACTTTGAATATTGCGCTAAAAATAATTGAATCTATAAAACTAATTGGAATAAAGCTCAAAATTATACAAACACCTCCTAATGTTGTCCATACTCGTGCAACAGAACTCAGGAAGACATCTTTAGTATCGATTTGAAACTTTTTCGGAATAAAATATAAATAATAAAACAGGGTATGAATCAACTCGTGAATTACAAATCCAATTATAACCCCCCCAATACCAAATCTAGGCACATAAATAATATAGCATGTAAGAGCCATAAACATAGCAAAAGCCCCCATTATTGAAACTGTTTTGAGTTTCGTTTCAGTAAACACAAGAGACGTCATAACATTTCGGTGACTAAGTAATAAAGTCAATAACCAAAATATAAGCCATTGGGAAAGATTCAAATACTCTTCACCAACATAGAGTATAAGAATTTCTTTGACAGTAATTATTAGCGTAAAAATTAAAATGCTTAGAATAATAGAGACATATTTTGTGCCATCATAGATTATTTTATGAATAGAATGCCAATCAGAATTAACCGCCATCTTTGTAACTACAGGGAGTAAAACTTGCATAAATGAACCCGAAATTATTGTTACAACTAACACAATAGTATTCATAATATTGAATTCAGCAACAGTACCTGGCCCTGATATATTCCCCAATATTATAGGTCTGGAATTCATTGCTATGAATTGAAAAATACTAAAAGAGAATATACTAATTGCATAGGGAAGAACCATTTTTAGTAATGTCTTATTGGTTCCAAAAATCAATTGTAAACGAGGTGAAATATTCTTCGTTTTAAAAATGGTAAGCGGCAATATAATTGTTGACAAGAAAATATAACCCATAAAATAGAATTCTATTGATAGTTCAAAAAGTATAGTGCCCGCAAGTATTCCAAATTGCAGTACTTTTAGAAGTGAGCTTCTTCTTTTTATCCAATCAATGAGTTCATTAGCCCTTAGAAATTGATCAAAACATATCGTGATCCAAGAAAATATAGCGTTTAGGGCCAAAATCCATAGAAGATTTTTTAAAACTATCGCTTGATCTGTATTTAACTTGAACAAATCCTCTACAAAAAAAGCAACCCCAAAGAGTATAATAGAATTAAATAATCCAATGATAAAATAAATAAGAAATGTTAGACTAAAAAGTTTTTGAACTTTCCCTTCTTCCTCCTTTGCTAAAAACTCGGAAAAGAAGCGCACATTTGAGTTCGTCATCCCCATATCCAACAACTGGATATAAACATTTACAGATAATGCAAGGCTGATCAACCCATATTCATTTTTCCCAAAGTGGTTTATAAGAACCGGCACTGATACTATACCATAAATTATATTTACTAAATTATTAACTATCGTCCATGTTACTCCAGAAAAAATAACTTTCTTTTTTCTCATTTCCACTACTATTTCCGTGCGATAAATTATTTTACTCTAGCGAAAAATTAGGTGTATCAAGAGTATTATTTATGATGTTGTTAACTTATTCAATATCTCCCTGCATTTCGCTTTTCGTTTTAATGTCCCATATAATTAAATTTGATTTATTCGCTGTTATTGACAAACTTTGTGTCTATTTAATTTTCAATAAGTTGGAAGTTGTGTTTTTTGACTAATTTTCTAATTATCTTCACTTAAAGTTTGTCATCCCCAACAAACTTGATAAAATATAATTCAGGCTCATTATGACGAACAAATACATTTCTGTCCTTTCCTGTAAGAAATCTTGAATACATCTAAAAAAATTACTACCTCCTCGTGCATTCTACAAACTACAACTAACAAATTGCTTCTCTTCCCATT
>CAKUWM010000353.1 GCA_934699305.1 uncultured Saprospiraceae bacterium
CCTTGATCATAGAAGGAAAAGTCGTCAATAAAGTGGCATTTCGACACGACAATCACATCTATACCAAGAATCAAATAAAAGTTATCCGGACTGTCAAAGGCGATGTTATACAAGGTGAGTTTGTTGAAGTGATTACATCAGGTGGCATGATGGATGATGTCACTGAAACATGGACACACATGCCTGAACTGACTTTAAACCAGCACAGTTTTTTCTTCCTAAGACCTGCATCACAAAGTATGTACAGTGGGTTAAACCGCAGCAACGCTTATGAGATTTATTCCGGTGTTCAGGGTATATATTCTTTTAGTAAGGATGTTAGCAGAACCATTTATTCGACTTTAGAAAGCTATCGTGATGTAGAACATTTTTATCAGAAGATTGGTATTCCTGAATATGCCGAATATACCAGTCCCGAAGAAATGATATCAGAACGCAGTTCTCCTGGAGACACCTGCATTGTCTATAATTTGCGTCCTGTAGGAAATACTTTTTCAGATACGACAGCCATAGGAGAACGAGTAATCAATATTCAGTTGGATTTATTTATCAAAGTCACAGCCGGATCATTCCGATTATACAATGCCAATCTGGAAACGTACTACAACACAACCATGTTTGGTAGCAATGTGGTTGCCAATGGAAAAATATCGGCTGTCAAAAGTGCTGCCTTTAATTCCAATTATTCCCTGACACTCACCGATGAAGCAAGTGATAAAATAAAAATCAACCTCTTAGGAACTACTATCAATGCAGCTTCCCTTCAGCAGATCGACACAGGGTATAAATATGTAGCTCGATTTACTCTTGAAATCATTGGTTGGGATGGAAATAGCCCTTTAGAATGGGATGAACTAACTATTGACAATGACAAATATAGCGAGGAAGGAACGAATGTCATCAGGAATTTTGGGTGTGAGAGATTTAAGTTTGGTACTTGTGTTGATCCTAACATAACCAATGATACTGAAATGGATGATTTTGATTATGCTGCAGGAATAGGTGATCAAAGCGCACAATCAAGTGATAATATTTTAGGTAAAGTAACCATTAAAGGATCTAAATTTGGAATATCAGATGGAATCCATCCTCCGGAAGGAAGGAGAGTAGAATTTCCAACAGAATACATAGAAATTGAAAAAGAATATATTAGTCCGGTAAACGAAGAATATTTGAAGTGGACAGATTCAGAAATCATTGTTCGCATTCCTTCGACCGGACATACGAATCATGGAACAGCATTAACCAATTCAGCGACTGCTGTAACCGGGAGGTTGAGAGTATGTGTGGACGATGGCCTTAAGAAATGTAATTGTAGTGACAGATCATCAAAAAACATAGATATACAGTTTTCTGTACGAAATAATTTTAGCACCAGCCAAGATAAATTGTATCGCCATTATCCTTTGAACTTGGATGGGCAGGGTGGATATTCATACTACTTTGAAAATGACTTGAACTTGGTATCTTTTGCCCTTGATAATTTCAAAGAAGCAATGAAAATATGGAGGTGTACCCATGGATTTAATATTAAACTTGGTGTAAATAATTATGATCCTGATGATGTAGGGCATGTATTGGTCAAATTTGGTCAAATCCCTGCAGGAAATACCTCTTCAACCATTGCAGTTACAAACAATTCGTCATTTACATTATGTAATCCTCCTGATATCAGAGTAGGTGGTATGATTCGAATTTCAATGATATTTAAAAATGATGCAAACTTATGGACTACTATTACGAGTCCGGGATCAAACATGGCAAATTTTAAGAGTACAGCCTTGCATGAAATTGGTCATGCATTAGGCTTTAATCATACTATAGACGATGACGATGTTATGTATAAGGAGCAATTGGGATTCAATGCAACACTAGCGTTAAGTGAAAATGACATTAAAGCGACTAATCATTTAAAATCACTGGTAAATAACTGCTCAATCTTGAATTCTATGATTTTTGTGCCGGAAGAAGGATGCACTCTAAGTAATAAGCAATTAAATAATTCAAAGAAATTTATTTCCCAAATAGGCACACAACGTATAAATCTAAGTAACATTGATGATATGATGTTTATGGAAGTAACGATCTTAGACTTACTGGGAAGAAGTGTAGGACATATTTCTAAACTAAATCTTCAGTATCAAAATTTCGAATTGAATATCGGGCATTTGACTCCGGGTGTTTACTTCGTGGTTTTAGATAACAATAAGATTATTTCCAAATTTATTAAGTTATGAAATGGATTTATATCATGACTACTGCAATTTTCTTTAGTTGCAGTAGCAAATATGGAAGAATACAGCGAATTTCATCAGATTTAGATATTCTTTCTATGAAGAAAACAATAGAAAGTAACTGGCATAAAAAAAAAGATCAAATTGCATACTCTACAGATAAGGAAACTTATTATAAAATTTATTTATTTTCGTACATAAGAAAAGGGAATAAACAAAATATTGATTACTTATTAGGCCAACCAAGTTATATAAAAGGATATGATAAGTGGTCTCATCTCATATATAAAGTTTTTATTCCAGATAGTACAATGATACGTATGGAAATAATGTATGAAAAACATTCTACATTAACTATGCCGGTACAAGTGATGAAACAGAATGTATCAAATTGGCATCTCGATGAATTTATAGCAAAGACTGATAAATACTGGAAAAAAGAAAAAAAACAATATAAATATTATACAACTTCCGCGTATTACGACAGTCTTCCAAAGTATGATTTTTTGTCTAGTATTGATTCTTTTAATGTTGTTTTCTTATTTGGTACTCCTACAAGTATTCAAATCAACACAGATAATACCATTTTAGCTTATGACGTATTGATTAAAGGCAAAAAGCAAGATCAACGACAATTAGTTTTTACAATCAGGCGAAAGATCAACAAGATATACAGTGATGATTATGATTATACCTCGCAACAGTAAAACAACAACCTTATTAAAAATTACTTATAAGCTGAAAGAAATGACCAACCCGAGATAACATTGTATATATGCCATAAGGGCAGTAGTGATTATTCAGACATTATAGCTCCCTCAGGCTCTTGAAATGGTGGATAGAAAACCGCTTCTAATCCCTTACGGCACATACACTCGACCTTTATAGCCAATGGTAGAGCGACACCCAAAACGAACGAATTGTAGAAAATGGACAGTATTAAATTGAACGACATATTA
>CAKUWM010000354.1 GCA_934699305.1 uncultured Saprospiraceae bacterium
ATTATAGCCTTCATGGAAAGGTTTTTTCAGATCAAACCGCTACAACCAATGAGACCGGATTGTATGCCGGTATTGAGATTAAACCCAATCCTAGACTGTTGATCAATGCGTATGCAGACTTATTCAAGCACGAATGGCCTACATTTGCTGCTAATGGGCCGTCCGAAGGAAGTGCATACCTCATCAAGGCAGCTTATCAGATACGTAAAAAATGGGATGCATATATACAAGTGAGATATCAATCAGAGGAAGTGAAAGGAATAGGTTCAGAGATTATTCCGCCATTGTATGCAAGACAGAAGACGGATATAAGGCTCCATTTGAATAAAAAGGTTTCTAATCTGATGACTTGGTCAAGCAGATTTGATTTTAATCACATGCAATTACCGGGAGATAAAGATGAATATGGGTATTTAATGTATCAAGAGCTGTGGGCGAAGCCACTGGGTAAGCCTTTTAGCGGGTTTGTTCGTTTTAGCTACTTTAATATCGATTCATATCAAAGTAGAATATATTCTTATGAACACTATCAGGCGTATGATTCACGCAATATAGGCTTCGATGGAGTAGGGAATAGGTTTGTTTCAGGTATTAGGTGGAAGTTTTATAATGGCATCGTCTTGGAAGCATCGTACAACATGACTCGATATATAAACAAAACGACTATTGGGTCAGGTAATGATAAGATTGACGGACCATTGCGTTCAGAAATCAGGGCTCAGGTTAGATATGGATTTGGTGATTAGAAAAGTTGAAAGATATATTTTCTATGTATAATTGTCTGAAATACAATATTTTGAAATAAAAAGTATATTGCCAAAAAATAATCCCCAATAATTCAAGTAAATCCGAATTCAAAATAAAGGCAACACTATGCTATTAAGAGGACTTGGGGTTAAAAATTTCAAAACTTATTATAATTCTGTACGTAAACTTGCCAAGGCGTTTGTTTATAGTGATCTTCTCCAAAGTAGCGGATTATTTTAAAAAAATCTTTTGGCTCTTGATAACCTTGTATTGGTTGAATAACATTTAAGTCTTCATCAATAAATACTACGGTTGGATAGCTTAGTCTTCCACCACATAAAGTTAGGGCGAGTTCGTTATAACCACGACCCTTTCCTCCCACATAATTATATGTTTTATTGTTGAAAGAGATACTCTCTCTTGTCTCAGCATTGAATTTTACAGGATAGAAATTCTTATTAATATATTGAATGACATTGTCATTGGAAAAAGTATTTTTATCCATAACCTTACACCATCCACACCAATCGGTATATAGATCGACAAGGATTTTCTTTTTTTTGACTTTATTTTGATTGACTGCTTCTTCCAATGTGTACCATTTCAACTTGGTTTGAGTCTTATGATTGACATGAACGGGTTTCTGACTGAATGAATCTTCAGAAAATGCCATGGAGAGTCCTATAAATAAACAGAATATAATATTCAATTTCAAGGTATCAATTACTTTTTATACAAATAAACGACTTTTAGGAATATTTTGCTCCAATTTTTGATAGAAAATGCGACTATTTAATAATACTTTAACCATTGATTAAAGGATTTCATAAAAGTCAATACATAAGTTTATCCTTACTTTTTAATTAAATGATTGCAAATCATTCATTTCAGTATAGATATGTGTTGTCGGAGTATAATTCAACAAATTATTTTCATTTTTAAATCCGAAAAAGTAAAATAAATACCGTTTTGTATATAAATAGAACTTAAATTAGCGCAGTATTCAGCTGTAATACAGAATTTAAGCAAATGAAAGTTATTAAAGGTTTTTTTATTTTTTTCTTTTCGTTGATAGTGCTCGCACTTATAGTGGCACTTTTTATCAATCGTACATTTATTGTTGAACGATCAATTCAGATAGCTAAATCGGATGCCGTTCTTTATGATTATATTAAATATTTAAAAAACCAAGGCAGTTACTCTTATTGGGCGATGTTAGATCCTGCTATGAAGAAAGAATATGAGGGAAAAGATGGTACGAAAGGTTTTAAATATAAATGGAGTGGCAATAAGGAAGTCGGATCAGGTGAGATGATAATTCGTGATTTGGTTGATAATCAACGGGTTGATTATGATTTGATATTTATCGAACCTCAAGAGTCGAAGGGTAAAGCTTCAATAATAATTTCTCCTATTAGCCCCACTGAATCCAAAGTAACTTGGACAATGGAAGGTAAGATGAATTACCCAATGAATATTTTTCTTTTAATAGTGGATATGGATAATATAATCGGAAAGCAACTCGGTTCTAGCCTCGCAAATTTAAAACTTATTATGGAGCAAATGCCTGAAGGTCCGGAAGTTAATAATGTCCCAAAAATAGATAGCTCAGGGCTTAATGAATAATATGAAAGATTTTAAAATTGAGTTGAAGTGGGCACTTATTTATTCAGGTGTAACCTTGATTTGGCTCATGATTGAACGTTATTTTGGATTGCATGATGAACATCTTGACAAGCAATTAAGGTTTATGGTTATTTTGGGTGTCTTATACTTATGTATTTATTACTTAGGGTTGCGAGACAAGAAAGTCAACTTTTATCATGGTCTAATCAGCTTTAAAGAAGGTTTAAAATTTGCTTTGGTAATGAGTTTGATTGTTGCAGTGTTATCTTTTTTTGTTCAATTTATTTTTGTAAAGATTATTAGTCCGGATTATTTATCCAATATGGCAAATTATATGGTAAAAGTCGGTCGTTTTACTAAACAAGGCGCCGAAGAATTTTATTCTGTAGGCAATCAACTAAAAAACTCGGCTTATACTAATCTGGTGATTGGAGTCTTTTTTGGCGCAATAAGTGCTGCCCTCCATAAAAATAAAGCCAATGTTTAAAAAGATTGAATCCGAATTCCTATTAATGACAATACTATGCCTTTAAAAGGAATTAGGGTTGAAAATAGTTTTTAAAACAGATTGAATCCCGGTTAATCCCTAATTTCGCTTTTGACAAATGTGGAATCTATTTTCGACTTGTAATCAATGGTTTAAACAAATCGTTGGAAAGATTCCGTACATTGATCCGTACATTGGGACTTCTCTCACAATCAACATTAGACGGTTTTTCAAAACCTTTATATCTGAATTTGTATTAATCGGAATTCAATCGGTATAATTAAATTTTTTTCCTTATTAAGGTCAATGTATTA
>CAKUWM010000355.1 GCA_934699305.1 uncultured Saprospiraceae bacterium
GAAGTAGGTCATCACGATAATGCCAGCGGACCTGAAATGTGGGAAGGTGGACGCGAGCCGTTTAAGGCAAGTTATGGTAAGTTGATGATGTGGTATTTTCTTATATCAGATGCATTTACATTTTCAGGGTTTTTAATTGCTTATGGTGCATTGAGGTTTAGTACACCTACTTGGCCATTACCTGACTTTGTGTTTTCAACATTCCCGGGCGGCTTACACCATAAGCCACTGATTTTTGTTACAGTGATGACGTTTATTTTAATATTATCTTCCGTAACAATGGTTAGAGCTGTACAAGAAGGAAAGCAAGAGAATAGGATGGGCGTAGTAAAATGGATGGGCTTTACAATTATAGGAGGGCTGATGTTCTTGGGTTGTCAAGCATGGGAATGGACTAACCTAATAGCAAAAGAACATATGTCCATAACAACCAACCCTTTTGGTACACATACTGTGGATGGAGTTTATTTAAATGATGACGGTACAGTTGCAAAAAATGAAGAAGGCAAGGATGATTCCTTTAAAGCCGGAACAACCTATTTAATACATAAAGTGGATGGTGAATGGCATAAAAGGAAGTTTAAAATTGAATCAGGTGAATATAAAGGTCAGATAGCCCAAGAATCTTTTGGACCTAAGGCATTTGGGGGATTGTTTTTCTTTATAACCGGATTTCACGGTTTCCACGTTTTTTCAGGTGTAGTATTTTTGACTATCATCATGTTGAATGCTTTGAGTGGGTTATATGTGAAGAGAAAAAATGGTTATGAAATGGTTGAAAAAATCGGCTTATACTGGCACTTTGTGGATTTAGTATGGGTATTCGTATTTTTAGTATTTTATCTATTGTAATAAATATCAAATAAAAATAAAATGAGCTTATCTCCAGAAGAAGGTAAAAAAGTAGTGTATAAGGGTATGATCCTATTGGGTGTTATTACCATATTTGAGGTATTTATTGCTTTGATAGGTAATGGTCACGTAATAGATGGATTTCATTTGCCAAAGTATATTATGTTTCCGGCAATGATTATTTTAAGTTTGTATAAAGCTTATTATATCGTATCTGAATTCATGCACATGAAGTATGAAACCAAAGGATTGATGATTTCAGCGTTATGGCCTATTGTTTTGTTGATTTGGGCTATGTTGGCATTGTTGAACGAAGGTGGAGCTTGGCATGACTCAAGACAAAATATTGAATTATTAGATAGAGTTGGATTTCAAAAGCCTGACTCCTATTCTTTGGATGAATATTTGAAAGAAGTCAATGTGGATAAAGCAGCTCCTGCTAAAACAACTCCCGAACAAGCTGTTGAACAACCTGCTGGTTCTGAACACAAGTAAGTAATTTGAGTTTTATAAGTCGAATGTTTAAAGCAAAACCGCTAATATTTATTATTGGGTTATGCTTTGTTATTTTGCCTTTAATTGGTATTTATTTTGATCAAAAGGGTATCAGTTTCAGGCAACAAGCATTAAAAGAGTTAAATCAACGCATCGTTATTGACTCTTGCCAGAACTTAATGTTCGGAAAAAATGCTTTAACCATAGATTCTTTAAAAGGAAGTGTATGGGTATTGTTTGAAGCCTCTGAAATTGATCCGGCTTTATTAAGCAAGATTATTACAACGGTTTATAATCAAAACAGTGGCAAGAAGAATATGCATCTTGTGACATTCGGCAAGGATGATTCTTTACGAGCCCTATTACCTAATTATTTATATTCAGGTGTTTTCCTGCGACACGGTGATCAAAAAACCTATGATTGTATAAAAAGTCTATTTATACATCAAGATTCATTTTCTGTCAATAGATTTGCGGTAAATGCATTAATCATTGATCCGGAAGGTAAATTGCGCAGAGGCTATGAGATTTCTGACGAGAGCAGTGTGTCCCAGCTAATTAGACACATGACTATACTTTTACCTGAATTTAAGAGAGAAACACCGCAATTAATTCGTCAAGATGGTTATTAAGTGGTAATTATGAAAGAGTCTTCTGATAAGTCGAGTAAAAAGTTAAACTTCATTTTGGTTGTGTTAGGCATTTTAATATTGGGTGCCATGATATTTATGCGAAATGTTAAGATTCATACAGAAATGGATTTGAGTTTTCTGGCTGGTTTTCATTCTACTGTTAATGCAATAACTTTCTTTGTTTTACTTTATGCTTTATATCAGATAAAAAGAAAGAATATTGAAAAGCATCGAAAGGCTATTTATCTTGCCCTTTCTCTATCTGTCGTGTTCTTAATATCCTATGTTGTATATCATAGTACGACACCGGAAACAAAATTTTGCCATCAGGGAGCAATCCGTTATATTTATTTCTTCCTGTTAATTACACATATAATATTGGCTACTATCATTCTTCCTTTGGTATTTATAACTTTTAGTAGAGCTTATAGCGAGCAGTACGAGCGTCATAGAAAAATTGCTCGGTATGTTATGCCAATATGGCTATATGTATGTTTTTCAGGGCCATTGTGTTATTTGCTTTTAAGAGGATGTTGATTTTTATAGTTTAATTGAAATGATTCACCTAAATATTTTTTATATATAACAATTTGTACGGAACGAAATATAATTTTTTTTAGTTTACAATGAAATATGTATTGAAATCGTTTTCAATACTTGTAAGTTTTATAATAAAATTAAAATAAAATGTCAGAAGAAACAAAAAACGAAGTGGATAACGTGAATGAAGGAGTTGATAATGCAAATGATGCAGCAAAGAGCAAGGTTGATGAGTTGAAGGAGAATGTGGGAGAGTTTTTATCTAGTGCCAAAGAAAAAGCTGGCGAATATATCAACGAAGCAAAGGAGGAAATGGCTGATTTTAAAAAAGATGCGCAGGAAGCATTGAGTAATCTAAAAGAAAAATCCGGGACAGTTTTGGCAGAGGCAAAAGAAGAATTTGATGAGTTTAAAGCCGATACTAAGGAGAAAGTGGGAGAATGGACAGAGAAGGCTTCAGAAAAAGTTGCAGATATAAAAGAAAATGTAGGAGAATTTGCTGCTGAAGCACGAGAAAAGGTAGAGAATGCTTCAACTTCAATTTTTGGAAAGATTAAGCAGTTTTTTGGAGGCAAATAATTTCCATTTATCTAATATCAATTTCTTCAATTAATATTCATACTTCAAAGAATATTAATGGATAAATTTGAAAAT
>CAKUWM010000356.1 GCA_934699305.1 uncultured Saprospiraceae bacterium
GGTCAATAGAACTATTTTCTTTCTGAATGACAAAATGCAAATCAAAGATAACCCTGATACCGGCGGATTTAAGCCCTGAGGCGATAACCGAAAGCGGCAATCCCTGAATGGCAATAGCCCATTGGAAAATAACTAAATCCGGCCTCAATGTCTTGATCTTCCGGATGGTTTTATACCAGGTCAACGGATTATTATAATTGGTCAAATAATGTACCTGTATGTCTGTACCTTCCAACTGGTCTTGTCGGCTTGCTTTGTCTATAAAGTCGCGAGGAATAATCGCAGGATACTGTTGCGTCCACGAAACAATATGAACTTCATTATCTCCCCGTCTATCAAAGGCCTTTGCCAATGATGTATTATAATTGGCTATTCCGCCTTTAAATAATGGTCCGGGACCAAAACATACAATAATCATTTATACATCATTTAGGGACTTGAGGCATTTGACCAGGCTGTCTTGCCAGTATGGCATCGTTATGCCAAATCTTTCTTTTAAATTGCTTTGATCCAAAACAGAATAGGAAGGTCTCTCGACTGAACTTGGATATTCTGATGACAGAATGGGGTTGACAGCACATTGCTTACCGGATAAATGAAAGATTTGCTTTGTAAAATCATACCATGAAGTCACACCTGAATTGGCAATGTTAAAAATACCGGAACACTGCTTAATATCATACTCGCCTACGACCAAACCATCAATTATATTCAAAACCCTGTCAGCAACATCCCGTGCATACGTAGGGCAGCCTATTTGATCAAAAACAATATTAAATTCTGATTGGCTATTGGATGCATTCAAAATCTTTTTAACAAAATTATTGCCAAATGAGGAATAAATCCAGGATGTCCTGAAGACAATACTTTGACGGCATCGCTTTAATACCTCCACCTCTCCGGCCAACTTGGAGGCAGCATAAACACCAACAGGCTTAGTTGGGTCAACTTCTCTGAGCGGCCTATCCAACCCATTGTGATAAACATAATCCGAAGAAAAATGAATCAACACGATTTCATTTTCATCACAATAGGAGGCCAGATTGGCTACCCCATCACGATTGGTAAGATACGCCTTATCCTTTTCACTTTCAGCCTGATCCACTTTGGTATAGGCAGCACAATTAATCAAATAGTCAATATCATAGTCCTCCAGTTCGTGTTTCAACTGATCATCATCCGTAATATCGAGCTCTTCTGAATCAAAAAAGACAAAATCATATTTGGGATGATATTGAGACAAAAAAGCAAATTCTTGCCCTAATTGTCCGGCGGCACCGGTAATTCCTATTGTTGGCATGATAAAGGTTTATGTATTTTCATGATACTTTTTTCAATTTATGGGTAAATGTGCTCCAAGATAGGGCAATTTTTGATCTTTTTCACTGACTATCAATTCTGTTGCATCTATTCCCCATTGAATATTCAAATGAGGATCGTCATATCTCAAGCCCCCTTCGTCATCCTTGCTGTAATAATTATCACACTTGTAAGAGAATACTGCTTCATCAGAATATACCAGATAACCATGTGCAAAACCTCTTGGTACATACATCTGAAGGTGATTGTCGCCACTTAGAACTATACTAAAGTGCTGACCAAACGTGGGCGAATCAGGTCGCAGGTCAACTGCTACGTCAAGGACCTCACCGCTAATCACACGCACCAGCTTTGCCTGTGCCTTGTCACCTCGTTGATAATGCAGACCTCGCAATGTCCCTCTTGATGAATAGGCTTGATTTTCCTGCACAAAGGGACGATTTATCCCCATTTTCATCCATGCATCCTGCCTAAAGTTTTCATAGAAATATCCTCTTTCATCCTCAAATATTCGTGGCTGAAACAAAACAATTCCTTCTATATCAATTGTTGTAAAGGACATGATCTATTTTTCTTTAAAAACGACACTGATCTTCACACCTGTAAAGTCATAGTTTTTACGAATCTGATTTTCAAGAAAAAGCCGATAGCTACTTTTAATGTGATCCGGATGATTACAAAAAAATCCGAAAACAGGATGGCTTGCGGCAAACTGGGTGATGTATTTAATCTTAATTAACTTGCCGCGATATGCCGGTGGCGGTGTCTTTTCAATGATAGGGAGCAGAACTTCATTGAGATTGGAAGTCGATATTTTTTTATATTTATTATCATAGATTTGAAGGAGGACTTCAATAGACTTAAAAATCCTCGTTTTGTCCAAAGCAGAAATAAATACAACCGGAACATCGTCAAAAGGCGCCAATTTAGCCTTTATTTCTCGTTCCATATCCCGAGCCGTATTGGTTTCTTTCTCTACCAGATCCCACTTATTGACAAAGATGGCTATAGCTTTATTCCTCTTTTGAGCGAGTCGAAAGATACTCATATCCTGCGCTTCAATGCCCGTCTGAGCATCAATCAACAATGCACACACATCTGCTTCTTCAATAGCACGAATGGCACGCATCACGGAATAAAACTCCAAATCTTCATTGACCTTCTGCTTCTTACGCATACCGGCAGTATCAATGATGTAAAAATCTTTGTTAAATAAATTGTATCTGGTATGAATTGAATCTCTTGTTGTACCTGCAATTTCAGTGACAATATTGCGCTCATCGCCCAAAAGAACGTTGGTGTAGCTGGACTTGCCAACATTGGGCTGTCCAACTATGGCTATCTTAGGAAGGTCAGTATCTAATTGCTCTCCCTCACCTATCATCGGTATCAAATCGTCTAAGAGCTCACCCGTGCCACTTCCTGACATGGAGCTTATGAAATGAACTTTATCAAACCCCATCCCCCAAAACTCTTGAGCTTCAATAAAACGATTGGAATTATCGACTTTATTGACCACTAAGATGACATTCTTACCAGCCTGTCGCAATAGTTTGGCAACTTTGGCGTCCAAGTCTGTTTCGCCTGTCTCCATATCCACGACAAATAGAATAGCTGCCGCCTCTTCTATTGCAATCAATACCTGCTCTCGTATTGCAGCCTCAAAAACGTCATCAGAGCCATGTACAAAGCCTCCGGTATCCACTACAATAAAGGATTTGCCATTCCATTCACCTTCGCCATAAATTCTGTCTCTTGTTACTCCGCTGATATCATCAATAATAGCGTGTTTTTTGCCTATTAGGCGATTGAAAAGAGTGGATTTGCCTACATTCGGA
>CAKUWM010000357.1 GCA_934699305.1 uncultured Saprospiraceae bacterium
GCATTTCTCTTTTCAAAATACGCCGATCAGACACTCTTCTTAGTCAAGCACAATTACTCATACAAAAATCAGGTAGCAGCAATACAGCAGTATGCCAATGAAGGTAAGTTTGCCCGCATAGGCTTGGTGCTCAATGATATTAAGGCTAAAGATGGCTATGGTTATGGGTATGGGTATGGGTATGGGTATGGATATGGATATGGATATACAGACAAGTAACCTTAATTTTGTTAAATAATTTTTAATTAGAGTCAAAAATTTTTATTGCTTGCTTGAATTTTTATTGATTTAACTAGACGGTATAAATTATAACTATTAAAATGTTAAAAAAATATTTTAAATATTTCTTATATAATCAAATATTATCTAGAATACTTTATAGATATGAAAGACATGTAATGTATAGAATTAGAGATGTTTGGGGTATTGTCCACCTTAAAAGCATTAAAAATAAGGGTCGAAACGTAAAATTAGTTGGATATTCCAGATTTTTAGATCCCGATGGGTTAACAATTGGTGACAATGTTCGAATTGGGTATGATTGCTTTTTTTTCTGTAAAGGAAGGATTATAATAGGTAGTAATACTATAATTTCAAGGTCTGTAATTATCTATAGTAGTAATCACAATTATAATGGAGATGCAGTTCCTTACGATAATCAGTATATTCATAAACCTGTAAATATTGGTAAAAATGTGTGGATTGGAATGGGAGTTATAATTTGTCCAGGTGTTACTATTGGGGATAATGCAATTATAGGGATGGGCACTGTTGTTGCCCAAAATGTAAATGATGGGGAAATTATTGTAGGTTCGCCACAAAGATGCATTCGTTTAAGAGATTTAAAATTTCTTAAATTATTAGAATCTGAAGGAAAGATTAATTCAGTTTTATGGCCCTAAATTTTTAAGTATTAAGAAATATTTTAAGTACTCAGGATTCCCTATTAAATAGTTATGTAACACAATATCTTCCTACAGAGATTGGTGCCTTCAAAGTATAAAATTACTATAATTTCTTTTTAATTATAGCTAATAGTTCAATAGATCCATGCAAGATGTGATAAAAAAAGTATTTCATTTAATAATATCTAGAGGAATAAATACATTATCTGGGATTTTATTATTTGTTTTTGCTTCAAGATACCTATCTTTAGAGGAATATGCTACATTTAGACAAAGTTTTCTTCCAGTAGATACTTTACTTCCTATATTATCTTTGGGTATACCGGAGACGATTTATTATATTTTATCAAAGCACTACGATAAAAGAGCAGTAATATATGATAGCCTTTTATTGATTTTTATCATGAGCTTTTTGTTTGGCTTATTTTTAATTTTAGGAGGCGCAACTTTTATTTCTTATAATTTTAATAATCCTCTTATAACTAAAAGTATACCATGGGTAATATTATATGTTATGATTTATCTCCCTTCTCAACTATTAATTGCATTTAATATATTTAATAATAATACAAAGCTTGTATCATTCATAACATCATTGTCTAGCCTTATAGTTATTTTAACTGCTATAATTTATTTGTCGAATGAACCTAGATATATTGGTATTGTGATTATTAAAAGTGTAGTTCCAATCATATCTTTAGTTTACTTAATTATATTCTCGCAAATTTCTCTAATGCGAGAAAGAATTAATCATTATAAAATGTTTTTTTATGCAAAAGATATTTTAAGAACATCAATTCCATTTGGCATTGGATCAATTTTGAGTGGCATTTCAATTCAAATTGATAAGTTATATGTTGCTACATTAACAACACCAGAATCCTATGCAATCTATGCGAACGGGGCTATTGAGATACCGCTAATCGGAGTAATTACAGGATCAATTTCTAGTGTTTTGGTGTCTGACATGTCACTTAAAATACAAAATGGAGATATAATTGGAGCTAAAAAATTGTTTGAGACTGCTGCCTCTAAGTCAGCCCTTTTCCTATTTCCTTTATTAATCTTTTTCGCAATTAATGCAAAATCTTTTATGATTTTATTATATTCAGAAAAATATATTGATAGTTTTATCCCTTTTAGAATTTTACTATTACTCTTACCGATTAGAATTGTTGTTTTTGGATCTGCTTTAATTGCCTTGGGAAAGTCTAAAGTTATTTTAAAAAGAGGTTTTTTTGAATTAATATTTAATATTATATTAAGTTACATATTATTTAAATTAATAGGAGTAAACGGGGTTGCTTTATCAACTGTAATTGTAACTTATTTATGGACTGTCCCATTAAATTTAAAAGAAATCGCAACGGGTTTTAATGTTCCCTATATAGACTTATTCAATCTTAAAGTGCTCTCAAAAATAATGTTGATTTGTATTTCTTTGTCGCCAATAATAATAATAATAAATCATCTTAATTTAAATAATAATATATACCTCATTTCCTCTTTTATAATTTATTCACTATGTGTTTTATATTTTTATAAGAGAAATGAATATTTGAATTTTGTTAATCCTATTAAATTTGGTAAATGATAAAGTGGTTTTATCTTATTCCTCTTTTAATGATTTCGGTAATCCTATTAAAGATTTATAGGTCTTTTAAAAAGAAAAATTTTGGAGAGAATAATTATCTTCCTTTTATATTACCTGGCATATATTTTATTAGTGCTTTTGCAATATTATTTGCTGATCCTGTAGAATGGTATCCCTATTTTAATATTACATCTTACTCAGCAAAAAACTTTTTTATTTATAGTCTTTTTATCTTTCTTTATTTGTTGCCATGTTTAAATTTAAGACCCCTTAACAGAAATGAAATATATAGAAAAAGTAAATTATTTACTTTTCTTTTAAATATTTTAGGTGTTTTGGCAGTATATTCATTTATTTATCAATTGCCATATGCGATTCAAGGGTTAAAACTAGGTGCCGTATTTATTAGAAATCAAATGAATAGAGAAGATATTTATCTTCTCCCTGATAGTACCTTAACGACGTTAGCTGTTGGAATTTCTTATTTTTATTTGTTTTATATTGTGCTATTCTTTATAGCTGTGGTAAATAAAGAATCATTCTTTGTAAAAATTACGCTATTAATAGGTTCTTTGTCTTATATTATATCGGGGTTAACATTTACAACTAGAGATGTTTTTATTTTCTATTTTACTGGCTTTTTATTTTGTT
>CAKUWM010000358.1 GCA_934699305.1 uncultured Saprospiraceae bacterium
GTATGGTTTTGACCTTCATCATCAAAAATCATCTTATTTTTTTTCAAACGTCTGATTTCGTCAACGCAATAATTGTATGTAATGGAATAAATCCAAGTACTGAACTTTGACTTTTGACTAAACTTAGATAAATTTAATATGAGCTTTAGAAAAATATCTTGGGTTGCATCCTCTGCAGATGTGTAATCACCTAATAAAGAGTAACATTTGTAATATATTTTATTGGAATACCTTTTATACAATTCATCAAAATAGACAATATTCTGAGTAAGAAGATACTCTTCAACTAAAGTATTATCCGACCACTTGGCTATGTCAATATCAATCAACGTTTATTCTATTCGATTTAAAACGCAAATATGGAAAATATTTAGAATAAAAATATAGCTAAGTTGAACTATTTCAATTAGTAATGAAAAAATAAAACTAAGTACCAAGTGCAATTATTTTAGTATTTTATTGAAATCAAAATTCTTTATTGTAAGTGACGTTATTGACAAAATATAGTTGTGATTAACTTAATAAAAGACAAAAATATATTCCATTGATTTTATTTGCTATTAACATAGGCATTTCATAATTCAAATAAACTTTAATATTGTCAGAATGATTGATTGTAGAGAGTTATATTTGCGGTTGTTCGGTATTTAGAACTATGGTAATTGCATTAATATTTTAAAGAAATAAAGGATTTGGAATCAATAAAACTATTCGATAAAACATTTATACCCTATATTTCAGCCGAGGAAATAGAAAATCGGATAAATGAATTAGTATCCACAATTCAGGCAGATTATCAAGGCTGCCGACCAGTATTTTTAGTTATATTGAATGGTGCCGCATTTTTTGCTGTAGATTTTCTAAAAAAGTATTCAGATGAATGTCGTATTCAATTTTTGCAATTAAAAAGCTATGAAGGCCTGACTACTTCTGGCAGTGTCAAGGTCTTAGGGGCTATGCCTATTGACTTAGAGAATAAACACATAATTGTAATAGAGGATATTGTTGATACGGGGATCACAATGTCTCACCTCAAGGAATCATTAATTCCTGAAAAAGCCAAATCCGTAAAAATATTGTCTTTATTAGACAAGCCATCTAGAAGAATTAAGGATTTACAAGTGGATTATATCGGATTTACTATTCCGGATGTTTTTGTAGTTGGTTATGGTTTGGATTATGATGAATTAGGGAGAAATACGCCGAATATATATCGATTGTCTGATACGCAAGAGCAAAGTAAGCTATATTAGTGTCAATCATCTAATTCTTCGAAGAAACCTGTGTCATAATTTTTACGAACATTATTCCAAAGGAAATATTTACCATTCATAACTATATATACTCCGGGAGGCAGTATCTGTACAAAGGCAAGAGCAGAACCTAAATTAAAAAATCCATCACTCGAATTACCAAATGCATAAGGAATCATTGCACCGGTTAAAACAATTGTTTTTCCTTCAATATTTTCTTCCGCGATGGCTTTAGCTGTTGCTGCCATCCGATCTGTTCCATGAGTAATTATTATTTTGTCGGCAGTAGATTTTTTACATTGATATACTATAATATTGCGATCGGCATCAGTCATTTGTAAGCTATCCACCATCTTCAAAGTTTTAACATCAATATCTAATGTGCTTCTTCCTCTGACAAACATTCCGTTTAGATGTGTGTCCTTAAAATATAATTCACCGGTTATAAAATTATATTCTTTATCAAATGTACCTCCGGTCACAAAAACTTGAATCATGTAACTATTTATTTTCTTACAAACATATTTAAAATAAATTAAAATTAAATCAACCAGCGTTGATTATTTAAAATTTATAAAAAATTAAAGCAACTTAAAAAAATAATAATATCGATTACTTATTTATATCAGTGGCTAAAGTAAGAAGGAAAAAACTTTCACTTTTAGCTTCAACACTATGTTGTATTTTGGGTTGAAGTGCAACCATTTTACCTTTAGTTAAGGAAAAAGATTGGTTTTCTGTGACAAATTGAATGTTTCCTTCTAATACCTGAACACTGATATAGGTATGGCTCAAGTGTGTTTTGAGGATAGCTTGATCATGCATACCGATTATTACGATGCGTAACGAATCTGACTTGTAAATCGTAATTGAATTATGTCCGCTAGTCTGCCAAGTCGGTTCACTTTTTATTTGATCAATAAATTTCAACAAATCCATTTCCACAATGGGTGCGTTGAGAATACGATTACCTTCAGGTCTTAATGGAGTTGCGTCATTCGATTTTTGTTCCATGATACATTTATTTGGCTAAACTTTATTATGAGATATTTACGGATAATAAAATATCATTCTTTGGTTAAAGATACTTAAAATCGGTGATTTTTACTTAAGCAAAATAACTTTTAAATGGAGATAAATAAAATCATAATTCAATCATTCGATAAAAATTCCAATATTTTCTCAGGAGGCCTACCTATTATAGCTTTATTGCCTTTTATTATAATCGGTCTCTCCAACAATATTGGATATTTTACAATAGCATCAATCCACTCAGACCTAGTCAAATTCTTATTACTATAATGTTCTTTAAATATTGCTTCATTTTTTCGAATAATTCCTTCAGGTTCAACTTGTAATAAATCCAATATGTGCTTTATCTCATTAGATGTAAGTGGTTTAATGAGATAGTTTACCACTTCTATAACTTCATTTAAATCATTTAAAATTGTAAGGCACTCTCTGCTTTTGGAACATCTTGAATTATGATAAATGGTAGATTTCACTGATTATTGTGTTTGTTTGTACTTATTGATTACAAGATACAAGTTTATCTCGAATTTTGCAGTAAAGGTCTTAGAAAACCTCCATTGTTGAATTTGGATAAAAATAAAAAGTCATCGAATGCAAATAATTGTTACATGTCGATGACTAACACAATTAAGAGATTTTATCTATTCTTTTTTCACTTTAATAACGCGAACTTTCCACTCATCAGGACCTTTTACAAGATACTCCCATCTAAAAGGTTCAGAGCTTTCTGCTTCCATTTGATAGTATAATGGTTTGGGATCGTGATCATTGGTAAATTCAAAAGCTTCGCCGGGTTTAATATCTGCAAATGCTTTATAAAACATTTCATGCCTCTCTGTAGGTGGAAAAGGCCTTATG
>CAKUWM010000359.1 GCA_934699305.1 uncultured Saprospiraceae bacterium
GATTAAAACGGGTGTACCGACATTCAATTTATCTACATCGGTATAATCGACGTAAAATGTTTGCTTGGAAGAAAAAACATTTTGGCCTTTCAAAAATTTGAGTCCAAAAATAACAACTGCCAACGCAATAATCGCAAGAATCCCTATTTTGACTTCTTTTCTCATTTGTAATTTTTAGTTATTTTCTATACAGAGAATAGGAAATAATGTTTAATATGAACGGGCAAAACTAAATAAAATATTAAAGGTAGTCGTCATAATCTATTCAAATTAATATAGGTGATTATAATTAAATAGAATTTAGTTGCTCCGAAATAATATATAGGCTATTTATTATGCATTTTTTGGATGGAATGAGTCAGTAATTGATACAATTCAGAAAGGTCGGGTAGGGACGATAACTTTGAAACATGCTTATTGATAACATTTCGATCATTTCTAATTGCCGGGCCGGTCTGCGCATCAAAAGGTGAAAGATATTGAAGCTTTTCTATAGTTTCATTTATTAATGGTAGGATATATTCAAATTTCAGATTGTGAGCATCCAGCCATCGTTCAGCCTCTGCAAATAAATGATTGCTAAAGTTGTTGGCTATAACGGCTGAAATGTGCAATGCTAACCTCTGTTGGTCATCTATGTAATGTACTTTTGCGCTGAGATTATGTGCGATAATGGACGCCTTTTGGCTATTTTCTTTTGAATTGGCAGAAATAAATACCGGTATTTTACTCCAATCAACGGCTTTGCGCATCGAAAAGGTTTGTAATGGATATAAAGAGCCAAAGTTAGGGAATCCGGCTTTTTCAAAAATACCCGTATCAACTGAACCGGCGGTATGTAAGATGAGATAATTATAATCGGCAAATTGGTTAGCTACAGAGGCTATGGCATCATCTGATACGGCAATTATTGTTGCTGGGATGTTATAATTGAAGTTTTCAAATGAATTAAAGTCGATTTTTTTCGAAATGAGTTGGAATAGGTCACGCATGGATTCGTTTCGTGAAACGATTCGGATGCTTTGATACAATTCACACGAGGCAAGTCGATGTGCTAAATGGTAGGCAATATTACCGCTGCCGACTATTTGGATGCTTTCATATGGAGGCGGTTCGGCCATTTTTCTTTCTAATTTTCGGCAAAATGCTCCACCCAAGCCCTATCATCATCATAAGGGATCCCAACCAGAAGAAATTGATTCCGGGGAACTCCACCGCTTCCAATACGATATAATCCGACCTTGTGGAGTTTTCTGCTACTTTGAGTGGAATATTGCTATTTAATCCTTTAACAATATTGTATTCAAATGAAGCTGTCTCAGTGTCAGGATTAATCTTAGTCATGGCGATCAACGCATTGGCATCCGAGAGATAGACTTTATCACTTCTAGAAGAATTGCCAACAATTTCAAAGGCAGGAGTTCCGACTATTTTTCCTTCAGAGTCGGTAATGATACCATTTACAATAATTTTCTTAGGGTCAGAATCCAACATTTTAAATTGTTTGAAAATCAATTTTTTTCCTTCGATTTCAAATTCATCTCCTTGTTTAAGTGAAATCTGGTGGGTATTGGTCGTGCCTTTTTCAAATAAAGGTTTGAAAATATCCGGATGTAATTCGATTTTTGTTGCAAGGTCATTGATTTGAGTGCCAAAATTAAGTAGCAACTCTTTTCTTAATACAACCATTGGAGTGACTTTGAATATCGTATCATCTTTCATATTGCCAACTTCAAGATCAACACTGATGGCGATATCTCCTTGTTCCGGCTTGTAATTTTTATTCTGCGTATCAAAATGGACCTTACCGGCTTTGATAAATATTTTTTTGGCAAAGACAGTATCATTACTATTTACAGTGTAAGTATTAAATTTAAGGCTGTCTTCTTTTTCTTTGGCTTGTTCAGCATTTATTTCTTCGGGGGGTAATGAGGCGATGTGTACATAGATATCCTTTTTCAAGGTTCTAAGCGTCGAAGGATTGCTGGCGGCGACTTTAGAAAAATCCCTTTCATATACAACATTAGGCTTGAGGTCGAAGTGTTCGACTTTTTCTCCTTTAGCATTTAATTTGTCAAAACTGAGGTTGAAAGTACGATTGTTTTGCATGATGGTGTCACCATGATAAGTTACTTCATATCCACTCATAACCATCGGAGCATCCCGTATGAGGAGGACATTTTTTCCTAAATCTTCATCTGCTATCATCCCTTTTTGGGTAAATGGATTGGTGGAGATAAATCTTTTGTTTAAGCCGGAACCAATGATTCCTATTAACATTAAACCAAAGCCCATGTGCGAGATAACACTTCCGGCTTGTTTGGGTTTGTTTCGGAAGAACTTTACGAGATAAAACAGATTACTGAAAAAAGTAAATAGCCCGGCTCCGAAGAAGAGGAAATATTGCCATGAGGGAAGTTGGATAAAAAAGGTTGCTAACCAAGTAAATAATACAGAAAGACCGGCAAAAATCCCCATTTTTATCCAAAAACTCATTGCTTTGACTGCAAAGTTATTTTCTTTATACCTTAAATAATAAGCTGCTCCACTAAGTATAGCAACAAATATTGCTGTCCATAACTGAAATTTATTGTAGTGGCTGATGGGATCAAGCGGCGCAGAACGATGATACGATACTAAGTTGATATTCAATAATCCACCCCAAAAGTCCAATATCTTATTATATACCGGAATTGACGTCGTAAAGGTGATTAAGATCGATGCAAAAATAAGTACTATTGAGCCGATAAACATCCAGAATTCTCTACTGGCAATACTTTCTTCTTTTTCGACTTCAACAATGCTATTCGATTTTCGAAAATATAGAATTGTGAAAAAGGCTAAGAAGGCTGTGAAAAATAGTATCAGCTGCCATTCAAGACCCATCTCAGTAAAGGCATGTGCTGAAGAATCGCCCAATACACCACTTCTGGTAAGGAAAGTGCTGAATAAAACGAGGATAAAGGCAAATGCATAAAACCAATAGGTGCTCTTAATAGAACGCCCGGTAGCGTTGGCAATCAGATTGGTGTGCAATCCAGCCACTAATACTAACCAAGGCACGAGTGACATATTCTCCACTGGATCCCATGCCCAGTATCCATTGAAAGAAAGAGCCTCATAAGCC
>CAKUWM010000360.1 GCA_934699305.1 uncultured Saprospiraceae bacterium
GTTACCAATACACCTGCAATCGGCTCACGCGATACTTTATCGGTAACCGTGCCGGATAAAGTAACCTGTTGTGCATATAGAAGATTACTCAAAAACAACAAGCTTATAAATATAAAGAATCCTTGTTTCATACTTACGGATTATTTTGTCAGTTTCAATAAAAGATTTACGTCGGTCAACAAAAAGGGAATATCATCAACAGAATATTCTTCGGGAAATTCCCGATTGTTTATCCACATAGTGGGAATTTTCCTCACATTCAATAGCTTATTTTCCGCATTCTGCTTAGCAAAATCCAATAGGGTTTGTTTTGTTATTTCTTTAAACGAATATTTTTTAGTGAATCTCTGCACCGACTGCTTATGGTACCAATCCGATATTATTTGTAGTTTCACATCATCTGTTTTGTTATTGCACAATTGCATTAAATGCAGTTGTATTTGGTTTATCGGATGATATTCGTCAGATTCAATTCCGTCAAACCGAAGTTGCCACAAAAGGCTTTGCGGATATTTATCCATTAATGATGTGATACTTCTTACTGTTTTTGCACAGGGCTGGCACATTGGGTTTAGCAGGGTGGTGATAACAACAGGCGCTTGTTGATTTCCGATAATAATCGGATGCTTTTGGGGAATTAGTGTTTGTTGCTGTCGGCTAAACACGGTTGCAAGAATCAAAGGACTACGTTTCATTCTTAAACGTTCTATCTTATTGGTAAGCGCATTTTGTTGCTCTTGCAACAGGCGTTTGAGAACATACACTATTACGATGCCTACGGTAAATGAAAAAGACAAAAGGATAAAAGGTTGAACGTAACCGCGAATAGGAAACTTATCGGGATAGAATAAAAACAAACAAATTTCCAGAAAGATTACACCTATAACACTTAAACAGAGTGGACACCATTTCTTTACTACTATTTTTTGATAAAGAACCGAAAACAGAATAAAGGGGGTTGCGCAAACCGACAAATAGAAAAGGATTGATAAAATAGTGTTTTGCCCGCTCGAAAAAACACTCAAAACAAGCGCAGCTAATCCCGTTACGAAATAAACAAATCCGATGTCCGCAAGTGATACGGTATTGAATATTCGGGATGCTCCTGATGCAAGCACTTTGTCGCAATCAAAAGCAGTTGTCTTTCTGCAAAATTCATCTGACAATGTATTAGAAATACCTTTTTCATGACGAATAAGATTAAAAGTTAACCAAATACCTGCACACTTCAAAACAAACGTGACTACGCTAAAAACACCGATATTTTGGATGTCGTATAAAAGTATCGTCAAGATAGCAATTAAAAACAGAGCAACTATTCCGTGCTTTTTTAGAGAAATTTTTTTTTTTGGACTCTTTTCTACCTCGTTACTTTCAGATAAAATAAGTATTCCCGTCCATTTCGCAGAAAAATCTTCAACGCTTGTTTTTATCGTTTTAAGCGTAGTCGCATCTCTATAAATTACGCACTTATCGGTTACTTTATTTACCAAAACAAATTTTTCATCGGAATCTTCTTTTAAATGAACAAGCACAGGCATATTGTTTTTTAAAAGCACATCGTAATCGGCTTTATAGGCTTTTGTATTTAATCCGAAGTAAACACACGTTTGAATAATGGACAAAACAGACGGAAAAGAAGGGGATGACTGCAACAATAGTTGCAGGTCTTTTCTATCCGACCGTATGTCGAAATGTTTCAGGAATTCTTCAAGTAATGGAATAAAATAACTGTTTGATTGCATACTAAAAGTTATTTATAATCGCGCTCTATTAAATCGTACCGCATTATTTTTGCGGGTTGCCCACCGCTTAGGTCTATTCCGGTTTCCATTTGTATATAGCCGTTCATATCCATCAGGTAATTCTCTTGGGCTTTCAGAAAATCGATGCGGTTGGTTTTCTCGAAGCGTTTACTGCCCACGTAGGTTTCGCTGAAAACAATGGGTTCGTTTTCTACCTGCTGCAACCCGATGATGGTAAAATGATATTGGCTGCCGCGGTCGTACACTTCCATAATTAATCCCGGCAGTCCGCCAAATTTCCAAGGACCGTCGCTGATGGGAATATCGGGCGCGAACCACGCCGTCCATTGGCGCCCGCGAAAATTGCACGTTGCCATTTGGCAGGGATAATCGAGAATTGTTTTTGTGCTGTCTGTAAATTGCCAGTTTTGGGCGTTGAGTTCGTCTTCGTAAATATAGTCTTGTAGAGAAAATCCATCAGTTACTGTCATCTTATTTTGAAAGTAATTTTTATAAACATAGGTTTTCATCCGTTTTCGAGGGAAATTTCTGGCTTTTACGCCTTCTTTTTTAAGTTCCCTCTCAAAAATTTGAGTCCATATTTTATCTCCATCAGGCTTTTCATAAAGAGAGTCAACCTGATATGAAAAATAACTAAAACTTTTTGATACATTATCCCCTATCTGTAAAATGATTAAATCATCTTTTATCACACTTTCTGTTGTGTCAGTTTGCCGTAAATAATTATAAGTGCATTTCAAATAGGCAGTGTCAGCTATATTTTGGGAAAATAATGGCATCAAAAAAATGTTGATATAAATAAATAACGTTAGAAATATACGGTTCATAATATTTTGCTAAATATAGGGTTAAAGGTTGGGGGATTAATCCCTCAACCTTTAAAATGAAATAGGTTATAGACAGTTTCGTGAATAACCAATAATTGCACCTTCCCAAGCGCCATCACTAAGATCACACTCTCGCATTATTCGTTTTAATTCAGCACAGTATTCCTCCCTAGAAACACCACCTTTAATCTCACTCATTTCCTGATAATTTAATTCTTCTAACATAATTGTAAACGTATTATTTCTTTCCATAAAACGAAAAGATATATTTATAAAAATTTGTTTTAGTGTAGCAAACGACAGCTTGCCATTTTCAGCATTGCTACTTTTATTCACAATGCGGGGCATTTCTGGATCCCAATCCCGTTGGTTATTGAAATTACCCTATCTTTTATTACTTTTGCAGCGCCTTTAGCCCCTCTCCGGCTCTCCCCATAAGGGAGAGTGTATATTGTGATACTTCGGGTTGATTGGTCTCAATTGCTGAGTGTTTCGCTTTCCGGGCAAGGGAAGGCTTTTTAGCCTTTGGC
>CAKUWM010000361.1 GCA_934699305.1 uncultured Saprospiraceae bacterium
TTCAGTATGGGATAATCATATTTAACAAGAGTTTCTAATGCATGATAGAATCTGGAATAATGTACCGATTGGTATGGGGGATCCGCATATACAATAGAGTCCTCTTCAATAATTCTCAGACAATCCAAATAGTCTAAGGTTGTAACTCGAAAATCATTTGACTTTCCATTTACACTTTCAATCAATTCAATAAATTTTCTTTCGAAATAGGGCCATAATTCTCTATTGCGATAACTTAAGATATCTTTCATATTATCTTCAGTTACATCTCTATATTGTGCATAATGGCCTGTACTTGGTGAAACATATGACATTGCAAATATGAGTGACGAAAGAATCGGGTAATATTGAGGCTTCGATTTATATTGTTCGGCAACCGCCCTTATAGAGTCAATCCATATACATTGTTCATATGACCAATAAGTTCCTGAATAATATTTTGTAAATAAATGGAATCCAATATTAAAGTTTTGATTAATAAGGTTTTGTTGCTCTTTTTCGAGTTTTTGAAGTTTAATGAAACTATCGACTTGAGAATAGTCAAGCTTTAAATTTTGAAATCTATAATAATAATCATTGACTAGTTTTTCAACTTTACTTTTTATCTCTTCTAAACAATCAATAGATAGTTGTCCTTTTAAATTCAGAAGATATGTATTAGACATAATTGATGAATACTCCTGAATGTCGTTTGCATGAACTTTATAATCATCCTTTAAAGACCCTCCAACCACTCCTGTTCCACTAAAAAGGTCACAAAGCCATTCACTTTCAGTATTTAATGAGTAAATGGATTCAGTTACAAAATTTAATATTTCACGTTTTGAGCCCATGTATTTCAACAAATGGGGGATCCTTTCGGTTTTCTCTACTAGTTCTATTTCGTTTGTTTGGATCATTTAATTATTCTATATTTTTTAAAGAATGTGTATCTGCAAAGTTAATAAGCAAGCTTTTCATGTTTTTGATAATATAATTAGTTTGCAGAATTAATCTTCAAAAATATTTAAAATAAAGGTGGAGAGTAGTAAATATAGCAAAAAATTCCAGATTTATAATTATTTTGAGATTTAAAGGCTTTTAAAAATAACAAACTCTTTGGTCTTTTACGCTATCGGTTCTTCCAAAACTGAATCCTATCGTATTTCTATCACGTATGACTATAATTTAAATAGGTTACTTTTTTAATCAAAGAATATCGTTGTATTGAGGATGAAATAGGGAAACCAAATATTATTAAGCAAATATTTTTACTGGATATTCGTGGCGTCTTTATTATTTAAGGAGAATGATTTTTCACGGCTGTTGGTGTATTGTGCCACTAGTGATGCCACTTTTACCCATTTGGGATTTTTATATGTTAATGTATTTGTTATTGGAAGACCATAATGGATCAAATAAAATAAACTCTTCTGGGTATTATATGTAACTTGCTCAATAGATGGTTCGTTCCTTAATTTAAAGGTAATCAATCTCACCAAAAACAAAACGCAATAAAGTCAATTTCTGATAATAGTAACTCTAGCACCCCTTTTTTTAAAATTCACAAAACAAAATCTCTTTAAGCCGTTTTAAGCAGCTTTGTTATTGGAATGTAGAGGTGAATTGTGGTAACAAACTGATGCATATTTTGTGATTTAAAGAAGATCATGATTAAATTTGGACTTCGTTTTTTGAGTATCGATAGGGTTTTGTGTTTTAAATATCCCTAAAGATGTAGAATTGTAAACTATTACTAAATAGATATATAATAGGTTTGGATAGGCTGTCGGGATTTTGGATATTTGTGAGTTGGGCAACATTAGGAAAAATGAGCAATTTTTTGGATATTTAAAGTTTAAATTTAATTGAAATGGCAACAGTAGATAATATACGAAACGGATTGATAGACAAAATTCTATCAATTAAAAACAAAGATTTCTTAGTCGCTCTTGATAAATTAATTACCTCAAGTTCTTCTGAATCTGACATTATTGAATTGACGAAAGATCAAAAAATAATGCTGGAAATGAGTGAACAGGATATTAAAAACGGAAAACTGATTTCTCAAGAAGCCATGGACAAAAGAAATCTGGAATGGCTCAACGCAATGTAATTTGGACTCGAACTGCTGATATTCAGTTTGTGGGCATTTTAGAATATTGGGTGAATAGAAATAAATCTAAAGCCTACTCTAAAAAACTTGTAAAATTAGTTTCAGAAAGAACAAAACAAATAGCTGAGCAACCTTTAATTTTTAAAGCAACTGACTTTAAAGATACGAGAGTAGCTTCAATGGGAAATTTTAGTATTTTCTACAAATTCAATATTAAAGAAATAATAATTACTGCATTTTGGGATAACCGACAAAACCCTAAAATGTTGTTGAAAATATTGGAAAACAAATAAAACGTTTCCCAATAACCAGAGTTTCGTTGCGTCCGTAGGACGTGCAATGGGTTGAGAATCCTCGAAATCAAAATAAGCAATAAAAGCACTGAGATAAACCATGTAGAACGGAAGGGATTGCTGTCCGTCCACTATTGGGTTTTCGATAAGATCTTAGAGAGCATATGAAGAGGGTTTATAGTCTTCTTTTTGCGGAGTATTATTACTTGAACGGCTGTAACCGTCGCACATCTTCTATTTTTTAAAGATAGTTTGGTGAAACTATAAAACCAGTATTAAAATAAAAATTTCAGAATACATGTTAGACATCTATGAATCCTAAAAAATCTGTGAATAGCACGGTGATACTTATCATGTAAGGGACGACGATTCAATTTGGACTTGGTTTTTTGAGTATCTGTAGGGTTTCGTGTTTTAAATAGCCTTAAGTTATAGGGTTGTAAACTATTAATAAATAGCCACATACTAGGTTTGGATAGGCTGTTGGGATTTTGGATATTTGTGGGTTGCCAGCAAGCGTGAAAGATGTCACGACTTCAAGAAAACGAACGACAGATACAAGGAAACGTAGCCCATTTTTACAAGTTAAATCAGAGATAGAAACGATATAACAAACGGATAAGGATAAAAAATTGATTAAGTAAAACAATACAATGGCTAAACGGTTAAAAGCAGAGTCTGAGAAAAAAGTAAGAATTATGGTAGGAGGAACAGTAGAAAAC
>CAKUWM010000362.1 GCA_934699305.1 uncultured Saprospiraceae bacterium
GGTTATATTGGAAAGGTTCGAAAAATGGAAAAACCTTTTTAAAAAATTGAGTACCGTTTCGCTAACTGATGAAGAACAGAGAGGGTTATATGGTGAATTATTCCTGCTTCGCAAATTACTGATTTATGAGGAAAAAAGAAGTGAGATACTCTCATCCTGGGTTGGAATGTATAGTGAAATCAGGGATTTTCAAAGAGACAGTTGGGCTGTTGAGGTAAAAACCACAATAGGTAATAACCATCAGAAATTACACGTCAGCAACGAGAGGCAGCTTGATAATTCTAAGCTTGCCTGCCTTTATTTATTTCATGTTTCTCTTGAAAAACGGAATGAAGGCGGAGAATCTCTCCCAATGATAGTAAACAGTATTCGTGATATTCTGAAAGCAGAAACTTTACTTACAAACAGGTTTGAGGCAAAGCTAATTGAAGCAGGGTACTTAGAAGATCAGGAAGATTTATATAGCCAAACAGGGTATATTATTCGTCAGGAAAATTTTTTTGAAGTAAAAGAAGATTTTCCCCGTATACAGGAAGGTGAACTGAGAAGCGGTGTAGGTGATATTAAATATACAATTCTGCTTTCTAATTGTTTGCCACACATTATTACCGAAACAAATGTTTTAACTGAAATTTTGATGTGATGCCAGAGTTAACAGAGAATTTTGAACTTAATAACTTTTACAAATCGTGGAGAATGGATATTGAGGCAGAACTTGTAACAGCTGAAGATGGCGCAGATGAAGAACAGATATTTACACAAAATGCTCTTGATTTACTTGCCGAATCAAATGAAGTAGAGAACTTCCGTCTCTCTTTTGATGCGAAGGACTTTGGAACTGCCAAACAGCATAAGATTAATGCATATTCAATTTCCGAAAACTATGAAACCGTCGATTTATTTATTGCGGTTTATAAAGGGACTGATGTTATATCAAAAACCGGTACAGATGAAATTGAGCAAGCGGCAAAACGCATAACTAATTTTTTCAGAAAAGCAATTTATGCAAATGATTATGAAAAATCCAAAGTTTTCCGCAGTGAATATATAGACATTATTGAGGAATCATCTGAGATATTTCAGTTTGCATATACGCTTGGAAAAGATAAAGATTTAAGAGAAAATTTGGTTAGGGTTAACGCTACAATTCTTACCAATGGAATTTATAATGGTGAATTCCCAGGGAGTCTGGAGATCTCAGGATACAAGATTTTTTTTAAGGTTTTTGATCTAAACGCGTTATTTAACGTAAGTGAGAAATCGCATATACCAATTCAGATAAACTTTACAGAAGAAGGATATAAAGTACCTTGTATTAGTTCTCCTAGTTTAAATGATGAATATCAGTCGTACCTCGCAATTATCCCTGGTATAGCATTAGCAAATATATACGAACGTTTCGGAGCAAGGCTAATGGAGCAAAATGTCCGCTCATTTCTGCAGTTTACCGGTAAAATAAATAAGGGCATAAGAGATACAATACGAACAGAGCCCGAAATGTTCCTGGCTTTCAATAATGGTATTGCAGCTACTGCTGATGAAGTTGAGTTTATATCAACAGACGATAACAAGGGGCTTTTACTTTCATCGGTAAAAGACTTGCAAATCGTAAACGGGGGTCAGACTACAGCTTCAATCTATCACACTTGGAAAAAAGATAAGGCTGATATTTCGGAAATAAATGTGCAGGTTAAATTATCAGTAATAAAAGACAAAGATAATTTCAGCACTATTGTTTCAAGAATAGCAGAGTATGCAAATACACAGAATAAAGTTTCTGTAGCTGACTTGAGTAGCAACAGACCATACCATATAGAACTTGAAAAATTAAGCCGAACTGTTTATACACCTATTACCAACACAAATAATCTTCAGACAAGATGGTTTTACGAAAGAGCACGGGGACAGTACAAGAATTCAAGATTAAAAGAGGGATTTACTAAGTCAAGGCAGAAAGCCTTTGATCTGAAGAATCCTAAAAGCCAGATGTTTACCAAAGAGGAACTGGCGAAATATATCAATTCCTATTCTGAAATAACTGAAGGCAGAAAAGTAGTAATTGGGCCCCATTACGTTGTAAGAGGAAACCAGAAGAATTATATTCAGTTTATGAACTACAATCTTGAAAGTAAACTTTCAAACGTATATTTCGAGGATCAGATCGCTAAAGCTATTCTTTTTAAATCTGCGGAGAAACTCTACGGGGTTAAACCATACTCTATTGGTGATATGCGTTATATAACCGTTCCCTATTCAATTTCACTATTAACGTACCTTACAAAAGGAAAAATTGATCTATATAAAATATGGAGAAATCAGGGACTTTCAGATGAAATGAAGTCTTTACTCTATGATATTATGCAGACTGTTGAAGATTTTATTAAAGATAGCGCTCCTGGGGGGCTATATGGAGAATGGGCAAAGAAAGAAGAATGCTGGCAAAATGTTCAATCACATAAGTTTGATTTTGACTTGTCTTCAATCAATGGTGACTTGATTGATCCTAAGAAAAAGTCTGATCGGTACATGACTACTGAGGATGAATTTAATAGGAAATTAATCCAGGAAGAACTTGAAAAAATAATGTCAGTTCCTGCCTCTGTTTGGAAAAAAATTGAGGATTACGGAAAGCAATCAGGTGAACTTTCAATATTGTTACAGGACGCTGCGTTTACAATTGCTAATAAAATTAGAACCAACAGTAAATTACAGGAAAGTGACAGAAAAAGAGGGATTTCCATACTTGATATTATTATCGAAAAATTTCCTGAATTACTTTTTAACGTGGATGATTTTCCGGATGACGACGGCGATGATGAAATTTCCACACCGATAAGCATTGATTTGGTTAAGAAGATGGTTAGTTGGGATAAAAGAAATAAAAGATTAAAAGACCATAACTATCTTTATTTACTGAATATAGCCAATGGCTCTAAGCCTTTAACCGCACAAGCAAAAAAGTATGCGGCTTTGAGCCTGGAAAAACTGAGGAAATTAGGCTTCGTTTTAGAATAATGTGCAATAGTTAAAACTTAATCTGACAATTTGTAAATTCGTTAAATTTTAAATCAGATTAAGATGACAACACAAAAGA
>CAKUWM010000363.1 GCA_934699305.1 uncultured Saprospiraceae bacterium
TAGAGTTACCGTCAATGATAATATATTCAATGTCCTTATAAGTTTGTTGCAACACGGAGTCCATACAGACCTCCAAGGTTTTGGCACTATTATATGTAGCGGTTATAACAGAAATCTTCATTTAGTATCGATGTTTTATTCAGTTCTAATTCTTAACCTTATTTCCTTAGCAGGGTTTCCTTGATATATATAATACGGCTTTAAATTTTTGTTAGCCACAGATTTTAATGTCAAGACAGAATGACTTTGACAAGTAACACCCAATGAAACAACGGCTTGAGCTCCAATCCACACACCATCCTCAAGAATAATTGGACCTATAAGTAAATCAAATGCTGGTTTAGTATAATCATGACTTCCACATAAAATCATGGCTCCTTGTGAAAGACAGACATTCTTTCCAATGGTCACCTGGGCTAGATTATCTATCCAAACATCCTCTCCTATCCAGGTATTATCATCAACAGATAAAAACCAGGGATATTTAATATTAACCCTAGGTTTTATAACAACACCACTTCCTATTTTAGCACCAAACAACCGCAGTAAACTCCGTTTTATTGACGATATTGGAACTAAGGGACTTCTAAAAAATAAAATATTTATCAAATACCATAACACACATTTAAATCGAGAACCTGGATGATACCATGTATTGTTATATGTGGACAAATCTGTTATCATAACTGTATGTTATTTACAAATATTACACTATCAATTAAAAATAGAAATCACCAACGCATTCTAAGGTTTATTAATACGCCAGTCTTTACAAAACAGTATTAAGAAGCTCAAAATTGGACGCATGAACAAGAAAATTTAATAGATTTTCTCTGAGGCTTTATTTTTATTCATTAATGTTAGTATGAGCGTTCGTTTTTTTAAACCTCAGTCGTAAGAAAGGCGGTAGCAGAATTTACCTTTTCATGAATGCTGAACAATTACCGAAACGCAACACTTTTGCTTAGGACGACTTTAAATTATTGGACAAATTAAGATCATAAAGATTCAGAGCGGTTTTATTTTCATTATTAGTTACGACACACAAATCTTATTTTAAGACTCTTAAGATATAGACACTTAAATTTAATTCTAACAGCCTCTCGAAATTTCAAGTAGAAATATTGATTGCTATTTTAATTATTATAATATTATTTTATAAGTACATAGTTTTGCAATACTAGAACATCAAGATTCGTTCTAAAAAAACAATCTAATGCTTCTTTGGGATGGTTTACTACAGGTTCATTTTCATTGAAAGATGTATTAATGAGTATTGGTACTCCAGTTTTTTCGTAAAACTTGGTGATCAATGCATGATAACGTGGTCTAAGTTCCTTGCTCACTGATTGTAATCTTCCACTACCATCTACATGGGTTACGGCAGGGATTTTTGATCTCATTTCCTGTTTAATTGGCAATACCCGTTCCATAAAAGGAGTGAACTGATAGTTTTCAAAATATGTTGATCCAAACTCTTCTAAAACACTGGGTGCAAATGGTCTAAATGATTCGCGCTTTTTTATTTTCTCATTGAGTAATTGCTGAGCTTTCTCATTTCTCGGATCTGCCAAAATAGAACGACTGCCTAAGGCTCGTGGTCCAAATTCAGCTCTACCGTCAAAAAATCCAACAACCGCACTGGTACTTATTTGTGTTGCTAAATATTCAAAAAGCTGTTCATCTTCCATGTAAGTAGCCTCCAAATTCAATTCATCCAAAATTCCTTTTATTTGATCATTGGTAAACGAAATACCTAAATTCGCATTATACAACGGCTCAATACGTTCGTTTTTTAAATCATTAAAGTAGTAATACTGCGCGGCTCCCATTGATATTCCTGCATCATGCCCAGCACTTGGTATATACAATTGTTTAAATGGCGTATGTTCCAAAACCTTACCATTTGCCACACTGTTTTGTGCAACCCCACCAGCAATACAAACCTTATCTAGTCCAGTAAGTTCAAAAGCTCGTATCAAGATCTCAAATATGAGTTCTTCTGTTCTCTTTTGAACACTACTCGCTATATCTTTATGACGCTGTTCAAATTCATCTGTTTTTGACTTCTTCTTACCAAATATAGATTCTATTTTTTCCTTTTTAAAAAGAGTGCTGACTATAGGCATATTATTTTCATACGAAATCACACCACCTTCTAAATCAAAGTAACTTTTGTCCCATTCTAAAATCGTTTTTTTTCCGGACCATATAACTTTGCGCATTTCCTCCAAAAAAACGGGCTGTCCATAGGGCGATAAACCCATAACCTTATACTCATCTCCATAATATGGAAACCCTAAGAATTGAGTAAATGCGGAATAAAAAATACCTATACTTACGGGGAAGTCCTGAGACTCCAAAACTTCAATGGTATTGTTTTTGGCTCTCCCAATCATGACCGTCGAAAAATCACCTGAACCATCAATTGAAACAACTGCAGCTTCATCAAAAGGACTGGAAAAAAAGGCGGATGCCAAGTGTGCACGATGGTGTTCTATATATTGGACAGGAGGACAATAACCAAAAGTCTCTGTTATCTGGCCTTCAATAGATTGTAAATCATTTCTATTCGAAAAACGTTGTTTAAACATTGCCATCGCAATTTTCCTATTGCTAAGAGTGTATCTTATTTTATTTTTCAATTTTGCTTTGGGATCACGCCCAATGCAAATAGCGGCCACATCTTTAATGGATATGCCTTCCGCTTCCAAACAAAACGCAATAGATTTCAAAGGTAATCCTGCCCAATGTTTAATGCGCTCAAAACGCTCTTCTTCTGTCGCGAAAATAACTTCTCCATTCCTCAAAAGTGCCGCAGAACTGTCTGCATGATATGCGTTTATGCCTAAAATATACATGTTATTATACGTGTTTTAATAAATTATCAAAATAAGTAATTGTTTTCTTCAAACCTTCCTCCAGTTGCACTTTTGGCTCCCAACCATTCAGTTCTTTTTTCGCCAAATCAATGGCCGGCTTGCGCTGTAAAGGATCATCCTGTGGCAACGGCATATGCACCAATTTTGATTTTGAATTGGTCAATTTAATAACGTTTTCAGCCAACTCCAACA
>CAKUWM010000364.1 GCA_934699305.1 uncultured Saprospiraceae bacterium
GGTCATGATTCACGGCGGTGGCTATTCCAGTGGAGACAAGCAAGCCTGGCAAAATGAAGCCTATTCTTATGCAAAAGCGGGCTTTGTGTGTGCTTCCTTCAATTACCGACTTACACAAAACGGGGGAAATCAATCTCCACAGTTGCGCCTCTTCGCAGTTCAATGTGCCTTGGAAGACATACAGAATGGCATTCGATTTTTAAAGAAAAATGCTGATACATACTTTATTGACACCAGTAGAATAGTCGTCTTTGGTGGGTCAGCAGGCGGTGGGCTTTCTTTAATTAATGCCGTTGAATACGATGCAAGTGTCTGTATTAGTGATTATACCGGTATTTCGAGTAAAACCAATGGCTCTATCTCAACAGGTGCAACGCTCATTAATGATGATCCGGCAAGCCAATCAGGCACCTTACATTATGACGCCTTTGATTCTCCAATCCTCCTTTTCCATGCCAAAGAAACAGATTCCTCTACTGGTGCAACATGGACACTTAATGTATTGCCTACTCAGAGAGCCATTCAGGAATCCGGCAATAGCTGCACTTTGGTTGAGCAACCCAACTTAACGCATACCGTTATCTTAGAACATAGTGGGGATTATTGGAACAATCTAAAACCTTTTTTGTGGTCTCAACTAAGAATAGACGAATTGTAATTATCTGAATGTGAATGGCTTGTTGCAGTTAGCCACAACTTTCAAATTTGTTTTACCATAAAATAAGGCACAATCATCCCCTGAATGTAAGTGTTATCTTTTGGGGTTATGTATGAGCAATTTAAATTGGTTAATTTGAAAAGTCATGTAGAAAATACTTTAAGCATTGCACACAACAGAAAACAACAGTAATCAACGAAAATTTTACAAATACACTGCGCTTGATAATAACGTAAAGCCCTTTTAAATAAAACTCATAAATGCTGAAAAATAAAAAAATCAGCACTAAAATTTTAAAATTTAATATTGTATCCATCTCTTCTGTTTTAATTTAATTCTACGAAATCTACAATTCCTTCGAATTAATAATGAATCAATCAATACACCTCAGAAACACATATATAAAAATCTTTCTTTTCTATTGAATAAAGTGGTGATTAAACCGGCATCATTCACACTATTCCGAGAGCATTTTTTAAAGAATCAAACTAATAAACTCTTTGTGCATAGTAACGTACAATGAGTCGAAATCCATTATTTGAAAGAATCAGAAATACAACCACTGACTCCTTCTTGTCCTATTCAAAAATGATACTTAAAAAATGTAATCTTCAAAATAATTATTTATTGTATTTAGGTGTTAATTTAAAAACTTATTTTGAAACATTATCAAGACAACCAATAAAAATCCCAATAAGTTCCCACAAGTGAAATTTTTTTTTATTATTTTGGAAATATAGTATCCGCTATATGCAATGCTCTACCAAAAGCCTCCAAATCAATGTCCGGCAACTGTTCTTTTTCTATCAAATACTGAATTACATTTTCTGTAGCCATATTACCCACCAAGTCATCCTTTGCCATTGGGCATCCTCCAAAACCCTTGATAGCAGAGTCCATTCTAAGACATCCATGGCTAAAACTGGCATCTACCTTTTCATACCATTTATCCGGATGCGTATGCAAATGCGCCCCAAACTCCACATCGGGATACTTGGGTATCAATCCTGAAAAAAGATATTCTATGCTCTCCCGACTACTCACTCCAATTGTATCCGACAATGAAACTATCTCAATACCCATTTTATTTAATCGATCAACCCACTCTTCCACAATATCAAGATTCCAAGGATCGCCATAAGGATTACCAAATCCCATACTTAGATACAAGACCAATTTTTTGTTTTTCTTTAAACAGATTTCATGAATATCCTCCACCCGTATCAATGACTCCATAATAGTAGCATTGGTATTTCTCATTTGAAAAGTCTCGGATATACTGAAAGGATAACCCAAATAAGTAACCTTCTCTTGTTCTGCCGCCTGCAATGCACCTCTTACATTGGCGATAATAACCAACAATTGGGTATTGGACAGACTCATGTCTATTTGACTCAGTACCTGCGCCGTATCCGCCATTTGAGGTATGGCTTTCGGCGAAACAAAACTTCCACAATCCAAAGTATCATACCCCACGCGCATCAATTGATTGATATAAGCAGCTTTGGATTCAGTAGGAATAAATTCATTTATCCCCTGCATCGCATCACGTGGACATTCTATTAATTTTACCTTTGAATTGACTTCTTTCATATTCCCTGTCAACAAATATATAACAAAATAAAATTCTAAAGATTATCTTAATCTACTTTAAGAAAATATTAAATATTGAAACAACATGCTGCCATTCTTAGTTTAATGTTCAATCTTTGCAAAAAAATTAATTAATTATTTAAATAAATCGTATTTTATGAAAAAATTGTCTTTTTTCGCACTATTCTTAGTTATTTCAACTTACACATTTGCTCAAAATTGGAGTGTGGACAAAAACCACTCAAGACTTGGCTTCAAAGTAACCAGAATGGGCATTACAGACTTTCAAGGAAACTTTAAAAACTTCACAGTAAACATCACACCGGGTAAAAACGGCTTCGAAGGAGCAACAATGGACGTAAATATTGACGCCAACTCTATCAATACAGACAATGACGCCCGCGACAATCACTTGAGATCATCAGATTTCTTCGATGTAGAAAAATACCCTGCTATTACTTACAAAGGTGGCCCATGGAAAAAAACAGGCGATAAGACTTATGTATCTGAAGGCTCAATGACTTTCAATGGCGTTACTAAAAATGTTACCATCGACATTAAAGTAAATGGAACTTTAACCAATGAAAAAAGTAAAAAAGAAATGGCCGGTATCACGATGAATGCTACTTTCAAAAGAAGTGATTTTAACTTTGTATCAGGTGCCCCGGAAGCTACATTGAGTGACATTGTAACTCTGTTTGCTACAGGCGAATTTTCAAAATAAAACTATATTCCGTATTTAACAAAGCGGAAGTTTTTGGGGGGAGCACAAATTCTCCCCCCAATTTTTTAAAAATTATAAACCTTTATTTT
>CAKUWM010000365.1 GCA_934699305.1 uncultured Saprospiraceae bacterium
GGCACAACGCGTGTGCGCACTCCCCACACCACGACCAGTATCTCCAAAAGGAATTTTGATATTATTAGGCTCTACAAGCACTAAAAACAACTCATGCATTCTCAGAACATTTTGTTTAAACCGTTCAGGAAAAGGTAAGGCATAATACGTAAGCATCATATAAGCCCATTCAAACTGTGATGTAATCTGATTCGCATAATCATAAGAATATTCTGAAATACCCGAATCCGGTAAAACCAGCCAATCCGCCAAAGTCCCAATACCTTTAGTGGAATGTGCACTCCATTCTTTTGACTCTTTAAACTCGGGAAATGTTGCAGAGATTGCTAAAAGCCCTTGTAGTTGATAAAGGATCCAGTTTCCATACCCAAAAGGACTATACTCCGGCCAAGGTCCATAAGGAACCGTGGTATATCTCAAATACCGACCACGTTCTAAAAAACTTTTCAAAATATCCAGATGATCTTGAACAGATAGACCTGGCCAGTTTGCAATCAATAAATAAGCTTCTATCAACATCGGGGTACCGGAACCCGCCCCCAAAGGGTGCCACATGGTACGAATTCCAATAGAAACGTTCCTTACCTTCTGCGCAGGAGGACGTACATTTCTGTAAAATTCCAAATATATATCCCGCACTGCAGCCGCCCATTTAGGGTCATTTGTTTGTCTATAATAGTACGCCCATCTTAATATTTCTAGATATGGAGGAGATATTTTAAAGAAATTCTTTTGCAATAATGTGCCGTCAGAAGAAAACCATTCTTCATACGATGTTTCTACGCGCTTCCCTTGATCCAGAGTCGTGAGCCCCCATATCTCCGGAAGAATGGTCTTTGCCGAAGAAGCTTTTTCTTTAATTTTTTCTACAAACAGCTCTTCCGAAAGCTCTGTTTTCAATGCTTCCATGAACGTTGTGTTTTTCATTTGCTGCAGCACCGGAATAAACTTTGCCGCATAAAGTATTTCATACTCATCAACAGGAATTCGATTCCCTGAGATCAGCACATAGTCAAAGGCTTTAGTTTCTTTTTCTGCCTCCCCACCTTGATAAGGTCCTGAAAAAGCTCTGGCATGTTTAGGCTTAAATTTTCGAATATAAATATTCTCATCTCTCCCCGTCGTTTCTGCTCGTATATTGGAAGAGGACAAAAAACTGCACAGCAATATTAAAACAATCGAATAACACCACATAATCTAAATAAATTTTTCAGCAGCTTCCGGATGGGCTATATAATACTGAAAGGCTTCGTAATTTTCTTTTGCATATGGTTGATCGATCCCGATTTCTCCATAAATCCCCATACCATCAAACTCAGATCTTGCCGCAATGAAACATGCACGAGCAATTCTATCCGTAAGATCCACTTGATCGGTATTGTTTGCGATGGAAAATAAATGAGCAAAGCCCCGGTTATATGCAGGCAGCAATGCTTTCCGGTTTTCAATCTCATTAGAACGCGTTAATGTCCATTGACACATTGCGTTTGATGAAATTTTTCTGGAAAATGCAGCGTTAGCTTCCAGGATTTCTTTTGAAAAATCAGAATAGGTGGCATAAGAAAGTTCAATTCTGGGATGTCTTTTTTCTATGCGTTCTATAAGGCAACCAAAATGGAGTGCCAGCATTTTGTAGAAATCATCCTTCACATCCCGAATCGTTTCCCTGCGTGCTATGGAAACCGGATCCTGAGCAACAAAAAAATCTCCTAATTCCAGATTCACTCCTTTCAGCGAGAACGATTCGCACAACCAGGAAATACTTTCTTCCAACCAGTCTATAACCCGTGTATCCAAAGGATTTAATGTATTGCCACGAAGAGTTTCTTTTTGCCCATCCACTCTTTTATTTTGAACTGTAAGTTCTGGATAGGTCTGCATCAGTTTTTTAGAAGAAAACCGATGATTCCCTTCATAATAAACACCCCCATACCCACTTGTCCCCACTCCCGCAATTATTCCAACGCCCTGTTCTTGTGCATATTCTGTAAGCCGCTTTGCGGCATCTTCTCCACCATGCGAATCACGTAAAAATCCCCATATTATAATATCCGGCTTCGGATCCCATCTTTTTACTTCATCGATTAAAACAATATAGTTTTTCAAAAAAAATGCTGTATCCGCAGTGTAAGGAAATGCTTGATCCGGATATGCCATCTCAAAACTTTTCCAACATTCCGGCATTGCCCAACGCATCCGGCTGTCCCACGTCCAGAGAATATTTTTCTTTAAAGACATCCTATGAAGAATTTAAATTTACCTCTACTCCACAGGAAGCAGATCAACCTCTTCTTGAGTCATTATTCTTACATCATCAATCACCACATGATGCTCAGGAGATGATATACTGGAACCATCCCATTCTAATGAAAATTTAAGAACATGAATTTTACTCCAGTCAGGATTCCGTACTTTTCGAAACTGCTCTTTTGAAATCACAAATTGCTTCCATCCCTGCCAATCTGCTTTCACCATATATAAAAAATAATTCCAGGAAGAATCGTCATCATGCAGAGTCGTCAAGGATATTCCGAAGACCCCTGCATTAGGCTCTTCGTTATACATCCATAAAACCAAAGCATCATACTGACTCCAATCTTCATGAACCCCTGTTCTACTGGCAATATTTCCATGAAATAATGAAAATTCAGCTGCAAAAGCTCCCTCTTTCACAGTTTCACTTTGAAGAACCATCCCCTCAGGTTTTACTCTCCAATTATGCAAACTTTCAAAATCTTCAATAATTTCACTCGCTCCGATAAAGTGAACGGACTGGAAAAAAAGTAAAATAATACAGATATATAATTTTTTCATATGTTATTTTGTTAAGTTGTTAAGGGATTGGAGGCTCTGCGTTCGCCAGTTCTACACGGCTATCAATAAATAATCGATTTCTTACATGATGGTGAACTGGTCCATCAACGCCTTTTCCAATACGTGGTTGTGGCGCATAGTTCCAAGCATCAAGATCTTCTATCACCCACTGATCTTCTATCGGGTAGTTTTCTTTAATTTGTAAAATGGTATAAGAAGTTAAACTTTCCTTAGGGGGAGCATAATAA
>CAKUWM010000366.1 GCA_934699305.1 uncultured Saprospiraceae bacterium
TCCGCTTTGGGGTACTGGCATACCTTGCATACAGATAAGAGAGGCCACGCCCGGGTCGTGAGCCAATCTGCTTATCATCTCGTTGCAATTTAAACGCCAGTTTTCAAAAGCGAGATTCAAAGCGAAAGCTTCAATGTTTTATATGAAGAATCGCAAATTTAAAGTTTAATCTTCATGTATCAAACTCTATATGAGACAAACATAACTAATAATCTATTAATAATCAAATATTTTCAATTGAAATAGATTATTATATTCATTCAATTTGTTTTATGGAGGGATATATCCAAGAGCAAAAGAAAAAAATAGGAGTTAGAATGCAAAAGATTATGGCTGTTCTGGATTTAGAACCTGCTCAATTTGCTGTATTGACTAAACTTACCGTTAATACTATTATAAATATTCAATCTGGTAAAGGCTTTAATAGTAATACTATATTGAATATTTCTTTTTATACAGGAATGCCATTAAATATTCTACTTGATTTATCTTCAAATAGAATTGATAAAACTTCACTTATCAAAAATTTTTGGCATAATGTTAAAACTCACAACTCATCCGAATATAAAAAATTTACTGAAAAGCGTTTTACAATAGGCGAAGCGATAAGAAGATTAATAGAGAAGACTTCGTTTTTTGATATGCCTAAGAAAACAGGAGACGTTCGTAATCGTATAGAAAGGGATTATTCTATTAAATTGGAAAGTTCCGCGGTGAGTCAAGCTTTATTAGACGTTGTAAAGGAAGGACAGCTTAAAAAAGGTAAAATAGGGTCAAGGAACTACCATTACTATAAGTGATTTTTACTATTCATTTACTGACGTAAACATCCTAATCGCCTTTCCGAAATAAGGTTATTGTATATTTATAAGCAAATTATTGCTGAGGTAGATTTTTTGGGAAAACTGAAATGTGAGATGGGGTAGCGGTAATATAAATGGTTTTCAACAAATTTTTTATATAGTCAAAACTTCTCTATAGTTAGTAGTTTATGCGAGTTTTCAAATTTAGTTGTTAAGTACAACTACCCCAAAAACTGGCTCTGCTTATTTGTTTGAAATAATGTAATTCTTTAGGCCATTGGTCATATAAATCTTTAAGAACAATGTCATCTGATTCTTGTAATAATTCTTCAATAAAAGAAATTGAATCTGTTACGTCGTCCCAAAGAATGTCAAAGTTATTAGGTGTAACACCAGTCCAAAATCCGTTATTCTTTCCAAGATTATTCAAATAGAAATCAATATTGTTTTTATTTATACCAGCCGATTTCATAAGATCAAATACACAACCACTAGATATTCTCAATAGTAAAAGAGCTCGAGATATAATATTCAAAGGCATCAGTTCTCCGGTGATACTAATTATTGTCGAGTTTTTTGCCATTGTGAAAATCGGGTTAGTCATCCCATTAGCGACTATTGATTTGACAGCCTCATCATCCCCTGAGCCATCGGCCGTGAATGTTTGACTTATAAGTTGCAGCAGTGTTATGTTGGCAGAGGGAGGTAATGAATTTTGATGAATATTATTAAAAAGGAGAGAAAATAAATATTTGTCGAGCAGTGAAAACTTATCTGAAGAACTGGGCTCAATGAATTTCCATATATTAGTTACCCCGGAAAATTTAGCTTTAAAGTTTATTGGTTGGTTATCGACCAACCGTTGTGGTTGGTAGCTTACTGTATTCCTAAAAGCTCGATCATCTTTATAATTCCGAACGTCAAAACTCCAATTTTTAAGCCATTGTAACGTCACGGTACTAGCAACACGAGGGCTAATAGAAGAAGGTGTTACACTTATCCAGTGGTCGAAAGTCTTTCCTTTAACTGTAAAATAATTTAATAGTGGTGTATGGTTCACTGCGGCAGAGTTAATCCAATTTTCCAAAAACTTCCATGTAGCTACGTGTGTACCATCTTTATTTCTACAATTATTTATACCCTGAGATGAAATCCCTAAATGGTTTTGATTATTAACAAGCACACCTTGTCTTGCTAAAAATGACATGGTTCCTCTCAATTCAGCATAATAAGCCAAATGTATTGCCGCTCCTTTGTCCCCTTTTAAAAGACTATCAATAGCTTGAGATAGATATAACCAACCGTCAAAGCAATGGGCTATAACGGACGTTGCTAGATACATTTTTAAATCATCGGGCAATAGTAAATTAGTTTGGCTAAAGTGATCTTTTATACTAAAAAAGGAATTGTCTCGTAGGGGGTTGGTGTTCGGTAAAAAATAACCATGAGTTAAATAGTTGTTTTTTATTTGAGTCATTCCATCAACAACTTGATTTGGGTCAGCATTATTCACAATGTCTCTGAAATTCATATCACGAATTTAATTGTGTTGAATAACGAGTAATGTCATTGTTCTGACTATTTTGAAACTCTTCATTGAGAATCTTCCAAAATTGAGAATATCCTCCACTACCTCTAAATCTCATTCGATCGATTCTTTCTTCTTCAGAAGTGAATTCAGCAGAAGGTGTTCTCCAATCAATTTTTGCGGCAATTCGGCAAAACTGTTTAATCAACTCATAAATATCTGACTTCTCATCTTTGATATATTTTATCGCTATGTCAATATTTTCATTCGTAATTGATTTTGCTTCTTCCTCCAAATAGTTAAATTCATCAAAAGAGTAGTCAGAAGTTCCTGCCACCAAATAAAAGAAGTCGTTTGCATAAGTTGAAAACGCTCGCACACCCTGATCCCTTGCCAAGAAACTGTTCTTATTTAAAAATGCTATATCCCACTTTTTGGTATCTTCATAATCTTTAAATTCTCGATCTTCATTGCGTAACATCTGAGCCCATTCTTGATCAACTTTAGATACTGCGTTAGCAAATTCAATCCATAATAAAATTATGAAGGCTGCCTGTTGATTACGAGACCATGGTAGTACTTCATTATCCAGTAAATTACTGCTGAAAAGACCATTTTTCTTTTTAAAAAATGAATTAGATAACGACCGTATGAAGGCTGCTTGGCTCATGGTAGGCCCGCCACTTTCTCCAATCATATTAATCC
>CAKUWM010000367.1 GCA_934699305.1 uncultured Saprospiraceae bacterium
TTTTATGAAAATGACGGATGAAGAAACCTCTTTGATAACTGAGGCATTGGCAAAAGTAAATAAGGAATGTTGCAGGCATGCTGGTAAGCCGTTCGAAAAAGTAATAGGGTATGTGAGGCAGAGAGGGAATTGACGCGGATGGAAGCACAGTAAGGCTTTTTTAAGTTATTAAGAACCTGCAAAAATATATTTTATTTTTTCTGCATTTTTTTTACTATTTACCACGACATTATTTGACCGGGTTGTTAGCTATTTTGCGGCCATATTAGTTGAATTTAAATAAAATGGTAATGCAGAATCTACATTTTTTTCAATCACAAAATTTTAATGAACGGGAATTATCTCAAAAGATGCAAATCTCAGATGTGTTTTCTGACAAAAGAATGCATTTGAATCCATATACACTTTACCTTGCAAAGTTTAACAAGATACCTAACATGATATCAGAGGATAATGTAAATTGCAAAAAAGCTGTAGGGTGGGTTATACAAAATTTTAAGACACACATACATGACTGTTATTACAACATACGTTTTTTTAGAAGAACAGGGAAGAGCGAGCCAGATGATATCTATTTTTTTCTTTTTGAGGATTTGTTAATATTTTTTGATACAGGGTGTAATTCAATCAGGTATTTATACCGTAATACTCCAATTGATGATATTGCCGAAATAACTAATGGGTTAAAAAGGTTTCGAATAACGCAAAGTAGGAAAGCTGAAATATCAGTTATTGTTCAATCATTTGAAGGGTTATCTACAACGAGTTTCAAAATGGCAAAGCGACGTTTCAGTATAGAAGAAAACTACAATAATGATTTCACTGAAATTCATAAAACAATTTTCTCCCGGCTTTCTAAAAAAAATGATAAGGGGCTGGTATTACTTCATGGAAAGCCGGGCACAGGTAAAACTTCTTATATTAAATTTCTGATAACATTTATTAAAAAGAAAGTTATTATTCTTCCTCCCAGCATGGCTTCGTCTATCAGCGATCCGGGCCTTATTGAAATTTTAATTGAAAATCCTAATTCCATATTAATTATTGAAGATGCTGAAAATATAGTAGTTGACAGGGAGAGAAACGGAAATTCGCCAGTGTCAGCTCTTCTAAATATTTCTGACGGCCTTTTATCTGAGTGCCTGAACATACAGGTTATTTGTACCTTTAATACACATATTTCTAAGGTGGATAGCGCACTTTTAAGGAAAGGCAGGCTGATAGCACAATACGAGTTTAAAGAACTGGAACTAAACAAAGCGAAAGCTTTATCACAAAAGCTGGGTTTTAAAACCCGGATAGATGAAGCAATGACACTGACGGCAATATACAACCAAGAAGAAAAAGATTATCAAAAAAACAAGTCTGAAAAATCTATCGGTTTTAATATCTTTCAGCCTAATTGTTGAAGAAATTGTAATTAAGCAAAAAAATGCTATGGACGAGCAAAAGCTTCTGCTTGTTAAATTTCTGAATTGCGCTGTTTGCTTAAAATATCTTACTATTGATGAAGAGAAGCGTTCATACGTAGCGAGCCTTTTGTGAAACTTATTTTTGAAACAGGGAACTGCGGATTTATAAACAGCAAATAACGAATCTTATAAAAAAGCTCTAACAATTAAATATAATCATGCGCAAATTAAAAATAGCAACATACAACAGCGAAATTGAAAATAATGAGGAATACAAAAAGCTTATGGGCTCCGCAATGCTAAAATGTATTGACCGCTATAAAGAGGAGCAACTTTTAGATGATGTTAGAAAAGGAGATGCTGCAGCTATACAGAAACTGGTGGAGAGTTGCGAACCAGTAATTATGCATGTAATAAAACAACTTGGAAATTTTGATGACATACAGAAGTCTTTTAATGAAGGTAAAAAAGCTCTTACTCAATTGGCGCAATATGAGCTTAATTCCACCACAAGGGAAAAATACTTCAGGTTTGGTGCCTGGCATGTAAAGCAGGCGATTAAAAGTCTGTGGGAAAAAAATAATCAATAACTTTAAAATAAAAATTATGGCAAACTATTATTGCAAGTATTGTGGACATAAATCTAACAGCATTAATAACCTGACAGCCTCTTCGTGCCCAAGACATCCTAACGGTACCGCTAAAGGGAAGCATATGCTTTACGAGGGAGCTGAAAAGAACCAGTATGCATGCAAATATTGCGGCCGTAAATCACCCACAATATTTAGTTTAACATCATCATCCTGCCCGCGCCATCCAAATGGAACAGCCAAAGGCAAATGCGAGCCGGCATTGTGAGAGCGTTTTTAATTTGGTCTATTCTGTGAATTTAAGTACTCTTCTATTTCGCTTATTGAGCTAATCAAATTTTGGGATATCATCTTATCGCTATCTGATAATTTGTAGACGAAATTAAAATTTTCTTTAAAAACATCCACTAAATCTTCACCTAAGTCAAGTGCAAAATCTGTATTTTCTTTATCAAAAATATTATTATAGAACTGTAAATACGGATGTTCCTTTTCGGGAAACATTTTTTCCCACTTGATATACAAAATATAATTCTCGTCATTTGCTACACTTACTAAATATCCCTTTTCGCTCAAGGCATCTTTTACCAATTTCTCTATTCTGTAGATTTTTTCCTTGATGTTTCTTTCCAAATTTTCTAATGCAGACTTAATTTTGAATGATGAAGTTAGATACTCAGGACGTGATATTAGTTCTTGAATTTCGTTTTCCATTTTTTCGTTTTGTGTTTGCTTCGTTAATAATTTTATGAGGTTGATGTACTGTTGTATTACCTCTCTCACCATGGGAAAGTTAACAGCTTCTTTTTTGCAATCTTCCAGCCAGTTTATTATGAAAACCTTATATGAGATCGGGATATTTGATATACCCTCTCTACTTTCCCTTCCATCTAATGTGAGGTAGAGGATTTTACAATTTGAAAATTTTGTTTCTGCGTAATTGCGATAGCGTTCAAGTTGTTTATATTGGTCACCTGCCCAAATTTTATTTTCAACGATCAACGCGCAATTTGCCCCTGAAATTATTATGTC
>CAKUWM010000368.1 GCA_934699305.1 uncultured Saprospiraceae bacterium
GATCTTTCTCAAGCGTTTAATGATCAAAGGGATCTTTCAGATGAAGAATTTCAGGAAGCCATTTCTGAAAATGAAGAAGGAAAAGCGTTTGATAGCAGTGAACCGATTACTAAGGTAATTATTCAAAAGGTAACATCTAAACCGCGAATTATCTTTAATTCAGTATTTTTAAAAGACGGAATGGCACCAGAGATTGATACAGAATATGGTTGTTTTGAACCTGAGAAGGAGGAATTATCTGGCTTTGCGAGATTTTTAAGGCAGCAAACCAAGGTTAAAAGAGTAGTTGAATATGTTGAAGCGGAGGAACCAACCAGCCAGTCGGAAGAAAGTAAAAATGTATTTATAGAATTTCCTGAAAGTGAGGCAACTGATACGGATATTGAGATTCAAAGTGATAACGAGGTAAGGACTGAACAGCAAGAAAAGAAACCAAAGAAGAAGAAGAAAAAGCATCTGGTGGATCGATTGGTGCAGCAAAGTGTTTTAGATAATGAGTTATTGGTTTCAGAGCCATTTGCCGAATTATTATATGCTCAGGGGTATCGAGAGAAGGCGATTAAAATTTATGAAAAATTAATTGTTAAGTTTCCAGAAAAAAAACATATCTTTGCAGCGAAAATTATCCAGATAAATAAAGAAAATAAATAATATGATAAATTTTGTCACAATTTTAATTGCAATCATCGGATTTTTATTGGTTGTAGTTGTGTTGATACAGAATCCAAAGGGTGGTGGAGTTGATGCAAATTTCGGTGGTCAGGCTGCTAATCAGATCTTCGGAGCATCTAATTCTATTGATTTCGTGGAAAAACTAACCTGGGGATTGGCTGCGGCTATGTTTGTTCTTTGCATTATTGCTGCTATCTTAGTTAATAATAGTGGAGGAGGAGCTGGACCGGCATTGTTGTCTCAATAGATAATCCGGAATAAGAAAATATTAAAAGGCATGTTACAGCGACATGCCTTTTTTGTTTGTTGCTAAACTGAAATAGTTATGTGAAGTTTGTTATAAGAGCGTATGAGGTTGATTTTGAAATGATTCATAGGTTATTTTACAACTTTATTTAAACCATTTACTATAAAAAACATAATTATTCGCTATTCTATTAATTTCGCCTTGCGTTAATTCTTCACTTATTTCTTTTATTTTTTTAGCAGGAACACCACCGAATATGCATCCTGAAGGCACAATTGTACCTTCCAATACAACTGCGCCGGCCGCTATGATAGTATTAGACCCAATGTAGGCGTTATCCATAATAATGGCTCCCATCCCTACGAGTACATTGTCTTCTATGGTACATCCATGTACGATGGCATTATGGCCGATAGATACATTGTTTCCTATGATTGTTATAGTTTTTTGATACGTACAATGAATACAAGCACCATCCTGAATATTGACTCTTTCGCCCATCCGAATTGAGTTAACATCGCCTCTTACCACGGCATTGAACCATATACTACATTCTTCTCCCATTTGTACGTCGCCAACTATGGTTGCATTGGGTGCAACAAAGACAGATTGAGGTATGGATGGAAAGATATTATTTACCGATAAAATGACTGCCATCTGTTTTTGATTTTTGAGAAATAAATTTATCGGATTACTTCATTGCATCGATAACTTCCTTAATCGGTGTACCAATATTGCCACTTGGTGACAAAATATGTAACATGGCTGTTATAGTAGGCGCGATATCCGTTATGTTGACTGTTGTTACCACTTCTTTATGTTTTAGATTCCATCCATAAAAAATAAGAGGAACATGAGAATCGTATTCGTATAAGCTTCCATGTGTCGTTCCGGTAGTTGAAGAAGTAAGCCAACCCGGCTCTAAAATGAAGAATATATCTCCAGAACGCTTTGGATTTATTCCGTTTTTAATTTTATGTAAAAAATATTCAGGTAAGAGTGTGTTACCGAAATGGTGTAAGTCAATAACTTGGGCAACTCCGTCATTCTGTAATAACTTGGATTTTACTGCTTCAAAGAATACATCCCATGATATATTGTTTTGTTTTAGTAAATCCATATCCACGGAATACTGGTACGAACCGTAGTTCTTAATATATTTTCCGGGAACAAAAGTCTGATTCAGATAATCATTCAAATCCTTGGTGAAAGCGTTTTTGACGACGGATCTACCGGGTAATTTATAATATTTACTATGTCCGGGGACATCGCATATTCCATGATCTGCTGTCAGAAAGAGTAAATAGTTATTTGTGCCGACATAGCTATCTAAGGCATTGAAAAGTTTTTCAAATTCACGATCCAACCTTAGATAAGCATCTTCGACTTCAATGGAATTAGGGCCAAATGCATGCCCTATATAATCGGTGGAGCTAAAACTGATAGCTAAGAAGTCAGTTACATCTCTTTTTCCCAATTGTTCACCATAAAGAGCCGCTATTGCAAAATCGGCGGTTAATATACTGCCATACGGAGAAGTTGCCAGTAATTCATATCTATTTTCTTTTCCGGGTGCAAAAGTGTGTGGAAATACCGGAAGGTCTTCGCCTTTCAAAGGCTGTTCATAGGGTTGATTATCAATATCACTTTGAATATAAGTTGCTAAAGGATATAAAGTCTCCCAAGTGGATTTTAGATATTTCTCAGAATAACCTTTTTGGTTAAAATCTTTGACCCATTGCGGCAAATCAGACATATAATAGGTTGATGTAGAGAAATTCCCAGAATAATAATCATACCAATAAGCGGCATCGGCACTATGGCCGGCGGGTAAAATGGATCCTCTGTCTTTCAAAGCAACGCCGATTACCTTGCTTCTAAAGCCGGTTGCCAATTTTAATTGATCTGTTATAGTTGTAGCTTTGAGATTCTTTGGTGACATCATGCCTGCTTCACCTGTACTCCCAACACCTTGTACGGTCCTATCTTCTGTACAATAGTACATTTTGTCCGTCTGTTTCTCATACCAATTATTACTGGTGATGCCATGGATTGCCGGTGTTGAACCTGTGTAAATTGAGGCATGACCCGGTCC
>CAKUWM010000369.1 GCA_934699305.1 uncultured Saprospiraceae bacterium
CCCATATTCAGTATCAGATCCTTCCTTCCCAAAAAATGTTTTATAGATCTGATTGATTTTTTTACTTGGGACAGAGGTATAAATTGCCTTGTTGTTACCTCCTTTTATTTTTAGTGGAAAAGCATTTTTAATTTTTTCTTCATCATATTCGATTAGACTCTCTTGACTAATAATGACTTCTTTTGCATCAAGGTCAAAAATTATGGGGAGTGTATAATTTTTAAGGGGATTACCATATTTGTCTTCCCGTTCTGCTTTAGGGTAATCCAGATACCGATCCCATTCACTTTTTCCCTGACTTTGCCATTCGCCTATCTTTAATAATGTTTGAAGCATAAATAAATGTTTAGCATATTCCTTTGTCGATGATTTATTAACTCAATTAGTCGTCATTGGTCTTTATAAATTCCTGTATGGATCACAATGCTAATAAGTGGAATTCTAAGGTACTACTTTTTAAAATAATGAGTTTAAAGAAAAAGTGTTTTTTGTTAAGTCCTTTGAAGCTAATCTAAAGGCGGAAGCCAGAAAACCCTCCGCTCCGGTCCTCCCCATTTCGGACAAGCTCCGCCGCCCGCAAGGAAAGTCCCTCCGTTCCGGAGTTTTCGGCACCCCAGGTCCCACGCGAAAGCACGAGCGAAGGGTCGCTAGCGCTTTCTTCCCCCTGCGCACAAAATGATGGTATACTTCTGTCCTATTTTTTGCCCACAACATCGAAAAATACAATGTGAATTATTTCTTTTAACTATCTTGAAATCAGCTTTTAGGAGAATGAAAAAGATAATCGACAACATCACCGATCGGTTGATCGTATTTATTGAAAGGCTCAATAGGGCTGTTCGAAGTTTTAACGACTTTTCGAACAAGCGTGAGTTTAGATTAATTTTCATGGCAATTGTCCTAGCGTTTATGGGAATACAGATTTCCAGACTCGTTGGCATGATCTCTGACAATAAATGGGTACGTGCGGTTCCTTTAGTTCTGGCCGCCGTTGCTTTATTTATTTTTGACATAAGTGAAACCTATAAGGATAAAATGAAGGCAAGGAACCGGGTCTCGCGGATGAGACTGGTAGGCCTCAATCTTGACTTCAACCAGCAGATTTTGGGAAGGATCTATCGGCAGTTGGCCAAATATGGATACTTGGACGAGGACCTCACCAGTTTCCAGGATTTTTACAACGTAATGGTCCTCGATTTTGACCAACATGATTCGGACTTGCATTTCAATTGTACACTGCCCCAATTAAAATATATTCTGGATAAGTTCAAACAACTAAAGAAAGGGATATCACTAAAGGCCTTTGAGCGGTCCCAAAAAATTTATCATAAGGGAAATCTGATAACGGCCGAGATACTTTCAAAAAAGTACAATGAGTTTCCACCAGACCATGAATTCGAGCAACTTGTAGATACATTCTTCGATTTCTTGGGGGATATTTAATTTTTTTTTGGGGGATATCTCCCCTTTTGGTCCTTTCATCTGGTTTCATCCAATTACATTGCATATACTTTTGTAACACAAGTAGCCGCATTTTCGGCTGCCATTTAAAGCAAGTAATTATGGAAACGGAAAACAACATGGTAGAGCTCCTAAAGGAAATCAAGGGACTTCTTTCCCATCAAAAGAAAGTGATGAACATAGATGATCTTGTCGCATACACGGGAATGTCCAAAAGCAAGATCTACAAGCTTACCCAATTGAAACTGATCCCCATGGGCGGCAACAAGCACATCCGCCAGAAATTCTTCGACAAGGACGTTATCGATGCCTGGCTGTTGGGCGAACCCAATCTCTCGGATGAATACTTGGAGCAGGAATTCCATAAACAGCTTTCCCGAAAAAAGAAATAAACCAGAGGAAAAGCTCTTGGGTCAGAAATAGTGATATGGTGTTCATTGAATGTACCTGTGCTATACTTCGACAATCTTTAAAACCCCTTCATTGCTTTCCTTAAAAGCGTTGCTTTTGCGCAGTACGTTTTCCATAGTGTCCATATCGTTGCCAAAAAGAGTGTCGCTAAATGCCTGGGCACGTTCCAACATTCTGATATAAACCTTTGGGTCGTTATTTCTGGTCAATCTACGGAGACCTCCAAGGTAATCTTCCCGATACACAGTCGGAATTATAACTTTAGTCTGGTCGGCAGTTGATAGCTCGGCATTCATCATTATGCGTGCCGTCCGGCCATTGCCATCTAAAAAAGGATGTACTTCACTCACGACAAACATTATATAAGCTGCCTTTGCAAATGGATGGATAAGTGCTTTATAAAAATCAAAACTCTGAAGCAATGTACCTCTTACTAGCTCCATGTCCACAAAGGAGGTATCGCCTGCCTGATTGTTCTTATCTTTAAATTTTCCAGGTTTTTTGTCCTCACGTGCGCTGAGTAAGATGGCGTGACGGTACTGAAGAATTTCAATAAAATTTTCCCCGGAGTAAGGCACGATCTTCATTTCCCGCCTATTGGAAACCAATTGATATGTGCCCAATACATCATGGGAATCTTCATTTCTTGCTGGTAGGGGTTGCTGGGTCGCAATCACTTGTTTCGCTTCATCGACCTCAAAAACCGTACCTTCGATATAGTTGGAAAAATAGCTTTCGTAGAACGCAAAATTGCGGTACGCCTCAGTGGTCGTGTTTTTTTCTTGACGGTATTTGAATTCCTGCTGTTTTAACTCCCGAAAAAGAGTTTCAAATAGTTGAATCCGGACAGGATCGTAAGGAATGCCAATTGCCCTTGCTTTAGCTACGGTTGATTTAAGTTCTTTTGCCGTTCGTGTTGTCAATAAGGCACTTATTATTTTATTGAGTTTTTCAAACTCTTTTTCCATACCCAGTTCTTTGGAAATATCGCGTGCACGATCTCGCACTAGGTTAAGTTCTTCCTCCCCATTGACCCTTATGATTTTTTCCAGTTTCTCCTCAATTTGTGGAAATGCAAGTGTTTTGGAGTTTGCACCTGTTTGTCTTGAAACCTGAAGATTTTCAAGAAATGCACGCT
>CAKUWM010000370.1 GCA_934699305.1 uncultured Saprospiraceae bacterium
ATGAAAATACAGAGCCTCAACGCCATTAGCAATACCGTTAAATGAATTGAAGTGAAGTTCTAATGCTAAATCAAAATGATGTTTATTTACTTGATCTGCTAATTCTGAAATTTCTTTGTTATAGCTATTTTGTGATTTTCTATAAAAGATATGAATATCATGACATGATATCTCTTTCAAAATTCCGGCAACTCTTTTATTGTAGTCGAATTCTGTTTGATTTAGGAATTTTGAGAACGCTCCTTTGCTTCTTGAATTATGACCGACACATATTGCTATTTTCATTTTTCCTCGTTGTTTTCTATTTTTTTTATTTTCATGTTCAATATTTTCACCATTTTTTGAAAAAATCTGATCTCCAGTTTTGCACCATTTTCAGCAATTCCTAAAAGCACGTACATGCCGATTAAAATAACGCTGAAATAGTGAAGGGAAGCCGTTGCGTAGACCGCGCCATCCCTTATTATTTCGGGATTTATTATTGATCGTTCGATGCCTAATTTGAAGGTGTTTGTAATAAATATTATTGAAAATAATACAAATGCCTTGAAAATACCACGGAACATTTTTGTTGAATCGTAGGGCTGTTTTAGATAGATTATGTTGGCATAATAACCTATAATTAGATCAAGAAAAGCTGCAAGCGCAAGAAACACCCATAAGATTATCGAAACCCCACTATACGTTTCTATGAAGGCAAGTAAGCTGCTGGACACTATGGATATTGATGCAACCGACGGAAGTAAGGCATAAAAGTTACCGAAGACATCGGCAAGGTCCTTGAATCCTGCTATTTCTAATATTTTTTTAATCATAACATTTGTGGTTTTTGGAGTCTAAAATTCAATCATATCGATTAATTCAACTGCTTTTTTTCGGTCTTGTATTGGCTTAAGAAATTCTTTGATCGAGAAAGCATTAAGCAATTCTTTTTTTGTATCTGATAGATTTTCATATCTCTTTATGTTGCGCTCATGCTCGGTCATAACCAGATTATTGTCTCTTTAATTTTATCTTTGACCTCGTTCATTTCCTTGAAAATTTGCGTCTTATCTTTTTCATGAAACAATACTTCAGCGGTTTTTTTTGTGCCCTTGAACTTGACTCTTTTTAAAATGAAATAGTATTTTTTGTGTTCTTCTAACTTGGTTTTGTTTTGGTCAAGCTCTGACAATTTTATAATGAAAGTTGAGGGCGAATGTCCATTTCTGCCAAAAACGATGCTGGCATAGTCCCCCGATACCATCGATACCGTTGCCGTGCCTTCATACGTTTGGGAAAACATGAAACTTGATGCAAAAAGCGCAAATATTATAAGTAGATTTTTCATAATCTTTGTTTTAAATTATTGGTTTTTTTACGTCTTTCCTTTCTCTTTTCCTTACCTGTTTTTGGCTCATCGTATAAGAAATAATAACTTCCTGTTATTGGACTGTGCAAGTGCTTTAATGTCATATCTTAATTATTTTATGGGTTATGGAATTGTTAATTTTTAAAAAATATATGCCTGATTGCAAGTCGTCAATCATGATCTTGTGCAACATCCCAAAGGTTTGATAATGTTTGATGCGCCTGCCTGTCATGTCGTAAATCTCTAATTCTTTAACCTCTATCCCCTTGATGTTGATCTCGTTTATTGCTGGATTAGGATATATTTTAAAATCTTCAATTGTTGGATTTTCAACCGATAGAACACCACCTTTTACTTCCAAAATAGCATTATCGCATAGGTAGATAATTTCACCTTGATTTATAATATTGCCTTCTACCACAAAATGGCTGTTCAAAATCTGCAATGGATCACCTTTCATATCCAAATCTCCCTTGTACACGCCATGCGAAAAATAATCTTCTCCACAAGCATTACCAATGCCCCACCCGCCTTTGCCGTTGGATAAATGGTTTGTCAGGTCATTCCAAACAATATCGGTTTGAGCGAGTGTTAAAAAAGGTAGTATGTAAAAAAACAACTTCATATTGCATACTTAAAAAAATGAATAACGCCTACAATTGCCTGAATGCAAGCCGCACCCGCTATTGTATAAACAATATCTTCCTTGTCAAACACACCTTTTTTCAGTCCAAATCTATGTTTGTTTTCATCGAACAACTCCTTTATAACTGCTGAGACAAAAACCAATGTCATTGATGTTGCCATCGGTAAATTGAGCATTTTATAACCTATTGGCAATATTATTGCACCTGCAAAAAAATGAAGTGACTTGTCATGATCCATCCATCCATAAACATGGAATTGTAGTTTGTTTATGAACTTTGCAATGCTGGATAAAAATTTATTTATTTTTTTCATAATTCTGTCAGTTATTATATTTTCACTCTAAAAGCTCCCACCCCGCAGGATATTCTGTCGGGGAGTAAGTGTTACCGTTAATTTTGCTTCGATAAACAGGGTCGCTTTCTGTCGGGAAATGCACTTTGTCATCAATATTGTAAGCATCATGCGCTCCTGTTGGTTGCACCCAAACGGGAATAACGCCATCAGGCGCAACAACTTTAAACATAGCAGGTGTGTCTTTTGGTGGCCAATCGGCTTGCGTTGTATGGCTTAAGACAACTTCATATAAAGTCAGTTCATTATTCGCGTTGAAAGCCTTAAATCGGTCTGGGATGCCGCTTGGATTGTCTGTTTTATTCTTAACGCTTAAACCCGCTTCCCATAATGGATAGATGTCAAGATTACCCAATACCGTTTCAATATCGGTCTCATTCATCATTTCAGCGACAATCATAGCGTCGGACGCTTCTTTGATTTTCTGCTCTCTGTTTGATTCTGAAAATGATAGTTTTTCCGATTGAATTTCTTCATCCGTCTTGTCGATCACATGATATGTGTAAACGTCATTAGCTTCATCAAAATAAACTGAACCTCTTTTTTGATTTTCTCCAATTTGATTATAAACCACTTCTTTCCATCCATCATACACATAGTCAGCTTCTACAAATGCCTTATCATACATTTCTGTGATTTGATCAGGCGTGTCC
>CAKUWM010000371.1 GCA_934699305.1 uncultured Saprospiraceae bacterium
CAATAACAGTTATTATTCGTGTTTTCTCCTTTTTTGCGTATAGTGAGTCGGCATATCGATTTTCCCATGCTTTAGTATTTGAAAAATGATTTATAACAAACTACACTAAATTTTATCATAGCGCGAAGTTTTTAGGTATTGCTGCCATCAGATAAAAGACCTTACAATTCTAATCTTCTCTCTTTCGCCAGGTGGTGATGCTTCCGTTTTTATTCCTGACCGTAAAATATTTTCGTTTAATTTTTTCTATTTGAAGGGTGTCTATTTGGTTTCTTATAGGTAGACCATAGCCATCTTTTTGTAAAAAAACAGAGATGACTTGGTTGTAATTTCTATCTAAGGAGAATTTATAGGATTGAAAACCCACATTTGAAATTTCGACCTGTAACGTATTACTGTTTTTTTTTAATTTTATTGCCGCAATACCCTTTTTGTTTGAGGCAACCCCGTTGAAACCGTATTGCGCTAAGCTATCTTTATAAATAACACTTACCGCTGGTAGCGGAAGACTATCAAAATCAAAAACATTGAATTGTATATGAATGGAATCCTTGTTATTAGTCCATATTTCTGAAAAATGGTGTCCTGTTTTTATTGGTTCAGTTTTATTGTAATTTAAAATTAGCTTGTTATCCTTGAATAGATACTCCCCATGTCCGAATTCAAACACTCCAGTGTCACCACTATATTCATACGCGAATTTTTTTTTCGTTTCAAATGTTAAACAATTAGACATGTTCTTCAAATCATAGTCTTTACAGTATGATCCATTAAACTTAATTTGAGCTTGTATATTTATACAAAACATGCCAACTAAAATCAATATTTTAGCATTTCGTACCCTTTGAACTTCCATTTCCATCTTGTTCATTTTTTAGTATATTTTTGATTATATCTCTATCTGATTTATTAGGTACTAAAGCTTTAAAAGAATCTGTTGCGATTTGATTCCCATAGGAATCTTCGTAATAGAGCCCTCCATATGCCATACTTTTATAATATTCCCAATCTAAGGTTTGATGACCTCTGGAATCTGTTCTTGTAATGCCTCCCGTACCATATTTTTGGTCCCAGCTTACGAGCGAAATTGCCATAGCATCGACATATTGGCCCAAAAACTCGTGGTGAAATCTGTTTTTTTCTACCGCTGTACCGTTGGGATTAAATCCGTTATCTGTAGCGTATTTATCCATTGCAATCTTAAAATCCCAGTCATTCAGGTCAATGAAATTTGCATATTTTGTATTCAAATAGGCATGAACCATTTCGTGAATCATAGTTCGAGCTATTGAAAGACTTGTGGCACTCTTGAGGTAGGCGTCACCAATCGTTATTGATGATCCTATCGTGCTCCCACCAGAATTATTTAAGTTTCCATTAGTAATTGATAAGTTGAATGTGTTTGAATCATTAAACAGCTTTAAAATAGATTCCGCAAAAGTTAAGTTCACTTTTGGTGTAGGTTGCATCACCTGTTGTAAGATGTTCTTTTTAATCATTTCAATTCTCAACCCTTCAAAAATGGACTTTGCACACGGGTTGGTAAGGTTATTGATAATTTCGACTTCCGTAACATTCCCACCATAAATTCCACCGCCACCAAAATTCCAGTTATTCTCGCAGCCCACTTCACAATTACCCTGACTCTGACCGCCGTCAGTTGGATACATATAGGCGATTGAGACATAAGGTGTTGGTGGTGATGGCGCACTGGCTTCTATGACGACCTCATCTAACGAGCACAAATCACAGTTCGCAAGAGAAGTGACTCTTTCCGTTTACCTAAGTTGAATTCTATTGATAGTTTGACCTTTTGATCCTGATCGATCATGCGAACAATACAATAGGAAATTTAGGATTATTCAATTTCAAAATTGGCTATTACTTGAATATATTCAACACCGTGATCTGTCTTTTTAACCAAATAGATAGTGTAATTATTCAAATGCTCCCAAAGTCTATAATCATTAAGCTTAAACTTTTTGTGCTTATTATAGTATATTGAGGAGCGCACATATTTTTTGAGACAAAGAATTTTTTGTGGTTCTTTATGATGTTCAGTTCTAATTTTTTCAAAGAAAAATGTACCTTTCCCAACATCATTGCTATCTTCTAATAGAAATGAATTTTCGACATATTTTGACTCATAGAGATAGTTGCCGTCTAACTTGAAATATAATGTATCCTTCGCTCTATCTTGTGCCGATAAGTTTAAAATTGAATAAAAAAATAAACTTATACTAAGCAAAATTAATTTTCTCATAGTATTTGGGTTGTTAATCTATACAGTTTACCTCTTTTGTTAAAATATCAACTCTTATAGATAAATTATTAATTTCCTCTTTTTTTTCGGGAGATAAGTCAGTCCATGCTTTTACATCATGTTCTTTTAATCCTCTCCAAGCCAAAGCTTCATAGAAATCGTCATTGGGAACTTCTTCGTAATAAGTTGTATATTTATTGTAATCTTCTGTGAGCACATTTTTGTGAAAGTCCTTTAGAGCATTCTTCATGACGTTTACATAAAGAGCACCCATAGCTTCGTGCTGATCTGAATACGCTTCATAAGTTTTTTTGAAATCCAAATCTCCGCTTGATGTATATTTAGTATTAAGCTTTCTGAAAATGTCTGCGTGTATATATTCATGTAAAATTGTTTTTGCCCCTTCGAGTGCAGCATGTTGGTTTGTTTTAGAGGTGCTTATGCTTATGGTAATTACTTTATTTATTGGTGGAGACGTTGTTCCGTTTACTTCTTCTCCTGTTTTTTGCGATACAACTTTATCTTTAGATTGTATTTTAATGTCAAATTCAGATTCTCCTTCAAACTTTTTTAACAGATTTCTGACAAAATCTGTTCCATTTTTCGTCAGTAGATCATGTAGGCATTTTTCCTTGCCCGTAAGCTCATTGATGATTTCTTCTTCCAAAACCTCCCCTCCATAAATTCCACCGCCACCAAAATTCCAATTGTTCTCGCAGCCCACTTCACAATTACCC